>NZ_JAEQDE010000124.1:0-5098 GCF_020737865.1 Microcoleus sp. PH2017_35_SFW_U_B | reverse complement strand
TCACTACAAACCTCTTGATTTGGTTTGATCGTTCGGACTTCTGTCCTCGGATTTGGATAAGGACAGAAGTCATCACTACAAACCTCTTGATTTGGTTTGTCACTCAAATGAGTGACACTCAAATGAGTGACACTCGAAAAAGTGACTGTGAAGCCATCAATCGCACCAGTTATACCTGAAATATCAAAGAGCACAACTTAAATATTGAAAGGAGCACATTATGTACACCGAAGAAAAAAGCACGAACAATGAAACAATGGCGATCGCCGCCGATACTACAGCTCAATCAAATTTTGCAGTTGGTCTAACAACAGGACTCAACAAACCCACTTTACAAATCGGTTCCACAGGTCAAGCAGTCAAAGAACTAGAAACTCTCCTAGCTCATTGGGGATATTATTTCGGCCCGATTGACGGTATCTTCGGCGTCCAAGTTCAAACAGCAGTCAAACGCTATCAACACCGCGTCTTCTTAATGGAAGATGGGATAGTCGGTTCTCTAACTTGGCAAGCACTATACTCTGGTGCACCTGTGAATATGCCGACACTGATGAATGGCAGTTCTGGTAATGCTGTGAAAATTGTTCAAAATGTCCTGAAATTAAATGGATACTATTTCGGCTTTATTGACGGATTTTTTGGCCCGATGACAGATGTAGCAGTCCGCCATTTCCAACTCAGCAAGGGTTTAGTACAAGATGGAATTGTCGGCTACAGAACTTGGCACGCTCTTAGCAAGTTACCCCACTAAGTTGCGTTGGGTACCCACAAACACCTTACCAGTTAGTTTGTAGTGAGGACTTCAGTCCTCATAAAAATCTGAGCACTTATATTCCTCACTACAAATACACTTAGCTAACTCAAATGAGTGACACTCAAAAAAGTGACTGTGCAGCCACAAATCTCACCAGTTATACCTGAAATATCAAAGACCACAACTTAAATCTTCAAAGGAATCACATTATGTACACCGAAGAAAGAACCACGAATAATGAAACTGTAGCTATCGTCGCCGATGCTACTCCTCAATCAAATGTTGCAGTTGCTGCAACCGCCGCACTGAACAAACCTACTTTACAAATAGGTTCCACAGGTCAAGCTGTCAAGGAACTACAACAGCTTCTCTATCATTGGGGATATTATTCTGGCCCGATGGACGGTATCTTCGGCGCCCAAGTTCAAAAAGCAGTCAAAGGCTATCAACACCGCGTCTTTTTAACTGAAGATGGGATGGTTGGTTCTATAACTTGGCAAGCACTGTATTCTGGTGCACCTGTGAATATGCCCATCTTGATGAATGGCAGTTCTGGTAATGCTGTGAAAATTGTTCAAAATGTCTTGAAAATCAATGGATACTATTTCGGTGCAATTGATGGATATTTTGGGACGATGACAGATGTCGCAGTGCGCCAGTTCCAAATCAGCAAGAATATACCACAAGATGGAATTGTCGGTGCTAAAACCTGGTACGGACTCAGCAAGTTACCCCACTAATCATCGGTTTAATTATTGATAGAATTTACGCAAAACCTCTATATGTAAAGTGTACAGTGTACTTTACATATAGAGGTTTTCGGACGGAAATTTATTATAAGAAACACAAGATTCAACTCCTCATTACAAAGACTTTTGACTTTGCAATTCCTCAGTAAACCGTATTGCTTTATATATATGAAAGAGCGCTGAAGCGCAACTACATACCAGGGTACGTAGTTGCGCTTCAGCGCTCTTTCTTTATAGATATATACGGTTAAATCTCGAACAATCTGACTTGCAAAAAATGCCTGTATTGCCTATAAAATCAGAAACAGTTCTGTGGAGTTTTTCCATGCCTCGATCTAATATTTTTCTCGCCTTCTTGTCAAGGAGGTTGAGCAATTACCAAAAAGAATTGGTTTAAAGCCCTTGCGCCCGATCGGGAGAAATTAAAATCAGACTATTCATTACTCTAATCCTCTTCCTTCTAGGTAGAGGTCGTTGTCATACCAATTTACTATGAAGCTGCATAGAACATAGACAAGCTGAAAACAAAGCCAGGTTTCGATTTTGTTACCCTGCGATTATATGCAACTTTATGTAAATTTGGTATCAACTGTCAACTGTCAACTGTCAACTGTCAACTGTCAACTGAACATTAATCATCCCTCCCAGAACGCGGACGAATGCGATTCAACTGATTAATTGCCCAGCGAGCTGTTTCCTGAACTTCTGCATCTGGATCGTCCGTCGCGCGGTGCAACAAGTGACTGATTTGATTCACCAATTCGTAAATCCGTGTCAAGTCGCGAATCGCATTTTTCCGCACTTCCGGGTTTTCATTTTGCAATGAAATTGACCAGGCATTATTCATGGGTTTGAGCGTGCGAATGCCAATTTCTGAGAGACTTGCCAGAATTAAACTGTACTGCTTAGAGTCAGAATTTCCTAATAAATTCAGCAACGGCTCAACGGCTCTGGAATCTCCCTGCTGCCCGAGTTCCCAAATTGCTTTGCGCCTAGAGGCCGGATTGAGGTGCTGCAAATCTTCAATGAGTGTTTCAATAATATCAACTTTTTGTCTGACTTCCGTTTCGGGAAGGGAAATATCTTTCTTCCGATTCGCTAGTGCATCGGCTCGATTAGTTGTTTCTGGAATATTGAAACCTGAGTCGCTGTAGCCGTTGTTGCGATTTTCGTCTGTGGCGGTGTCGGAATTAATTCGATCGCCCTCTACCCCTGCATCCTCGGATTCTGATTGCCCAGATTCCACGATAAACGGTAAAGGCAGATCGGTGCTCTCGATCTTGTAGCCCTTGGGGAAATTGACAGGGTAGGGCAATGCTGGTAGCGGTTTGAGTCCCCCAGAAGAAACCTGTTGCTGTCCCATTTCGTGCCTGTTTCTCTGAGCATCGGGATTGGTGAATCGAGAGTTTCTTTGGTTTTGGCGATCGCCTCGAACCCGTCTTCGCTTAGAATTATTTGACTCGCCACTGCTAACTAATTTCAGCATGATCGCTACTGCCGCTGCCGTGACGACAACTGCTGCCAAACCCAACATTAACAACCCCCGCTGGCGTGACAAAATGACAATTATATTGGAGATTGGTTTCGGGATTTTGGAATTAGATTTTTGTTTTTTAGACGGCTTAGATTTGTTTTTATCGGGCGCTGGAGAGGATTGTGGAGGATTGGAGTCCTGGCTGGAGTCCGGGGGAGAGTCTGCTTGAGCAATTTCTTGGGAAACCACCTGGTAGGAAGCAATGACAATCTGTTGCCTTCCCTCCGCACTGGGAATGAAGGCAGCGCCCAGGCAGGCAATGCAGGTGAACAAACGTAAAGTGGAGCGGTAGTGCGCCATAAGACTCAATTGGGTTTTTGAGAGGCAACGCCGCATGACGAGCTTTAGTGTAACCATGAGTTAGCTCGATCCTAGCTGCTATGCGCCCAACTAACCTACAAATATCACGCCCGATCGCGAAAAATCATGGTTTGAGGTGGCAGCGAGCCGGATCTCAATCACGCAATTGCGTCAATAACGGCGGCGGCAGATAGGGGCATCTTGGAAAGTTGATTGTCAGCGAAGCATCAGCTACGTGCTGTGCAGACGCTGCGATGCCCGCGATTGTTGCTCGCTGCGGAGGCGCGTGCCATCACCTGTGAGTTTAACTGTTTCGTCGCTGTTGCGCCGCTTTTGTCTTCACTGTAACAACGTTTTACTAATTTAAAGACCCACAGGTAGATTACTCCTGTGGGTCTTTAAATTGGATTTTAGATTTTAGATTTTGGCGATCGCCCTAAAGCCAGCTTGCAGTATTCGGCAAAATCTACATATTTCTGCTTGTACAAGCGGTAACGCTGCACAGTGTAAAGCATGATTCCTTGTCGCACGTAGTCGAGGAACGAGCGTTTGATGCGCTGCGTGAGGAGTGAAATATCGTTATGCGGTGCTTCGCCGAGAATTTCATTCTCGAAGTCCAGAAGCGGTTGAAATTCCGCTTCTGACGGCTCGCACCAATCGTCGGAGAAGTCAATGTACATATTTAAAATTCCGACTGGTTGTTGACCACTTCAATTTCATGCGATGACGCATCTTGTAGCAAGAATCTCTTGTCAAAAGTCAGTCTCTGTGCGATCGGGTCAATCCCCAGTTTTTCTAAGAAAAACCTCAAACTTTCGTAATGTTGAGTGGCCTTCTCAATGTCTCTGATAAGGGTTTTTAGCGTGTAAGCTTTATTTTCTATTTCGAGTTCTAGCGCGCGGGCATTTTTTGCTAGGCGAGTCTCGGCGTCAAGACTAAGTAGCAATTGATCGATCTGGTCTTTCAACTCTTTGTAACCATCAGAAAGGTCATCTACGTCGCTGCTGACTTCGATTCTTCCGTCTTTCTGAAGGTTTTGCCAGTTGTCCTTTTTGTAGACGGGGATAGAAATCTTGATAAAAGCCATTGTTTTTCACCTGTTAGTTGGAAGGAGGAGAAGAAGCGATCGCCCTCGCTCAAAAAGCGATCGCAGTATAAGCATGATGGAAAGAATATGGGTCAACCATTTAGAAGCTTGCATCACCTCCCGGAGGCGCTCGCCCGCTCAAAAATGTTGCGCTGCGGGCGAACTTTTTAATGCGGTTTGCCCGATCGCCCGCAACGACAGCCATCGGCGGAAAACTGGGGGGTTTTGGCAAAGGCCGGCGAGCGAAAATCCCTGTGTCGGGCGGTTCGTCAGTGTCGATCGGGCGATCGCACCAAACGTCAAATGTGGGGATGGAAAAGTCGCAAGTGTCAAAACTTTCGTTAGCGCAGCCCTCAGAGAGGATCAGCATCCAGGAAATTTCCAAAGTGATGGAACTCGTTTCGATTGTTTCGATTGTTTCAGGCTCGTACTCGTCCAAACAAGGGGCCCATTCAACCATTGATGCTAATTCGATTTGAATCGGCTCCGTGCATTGCGAATCGAGCTCCGTGCATTGCGAATCGAGCTCCGTGCATTGCTCAAAAGATTCGTCAGAGCGATCGCACCAAGCGTCGTAAGGAATGAAAATTTAATAACTTTAGCGTCTGTTAAATAGTCGGCACTGCACGATAATTCCATTTTGGCAGATATTCATCAAAAATAATTTTCATTGT
>NZ_JAEQDE010000123.1:0-17688 GCF_020737865.1 Microcoleus sp. PH2017_35_SFW_U_B | reverse complement strand
ATCTCCGAGAGTTCAACTCTTTTCCGTTGTTGGTTAGAGTTGGATTAGCTATGTACGGACTGTTTACCGTGATTTGCCAATCAACGAGTCGCACTTAGACCTGGGTTACTGACTGCTATTTACATCCTGAATTTAGATGTGATATTTAACCAACTTTGTATTATGCACCTAATTGAGATCCATTCTTGTCATAAATAGTACAGATTTATATATTCTTTTTTTGCTAAACTTTGCTATTTCCCGGCCCAGTTGCTGCGAAAAATCTGCTACCGTGGGATACGGTAACTGTGGCGATGGGGTAAAGCCGTGTTTTTTAGTGTTGTGATTCCGACGTACAATCGTAAACCGATTTTGGCAAAATGTCTACAGGCTCTGGAAAATCAGCAGTTTGATAACATTGTCACAGATTATGAAGTGATTGTAGTCGATGACGGTTCGACGGACGGGACGATCGACTGGTTGGCCGCAGATGCTGAGTTTTTGCCGCACGTGCGATCGATCTGTCAATCTCATCAAGGCCCCGCCGCCGCCAGGAATTTGGGCGTTGAAGATGCTAAAGGCGAGACAATTATTTTTATTGATAGCGATTTAGTCGTTACAAAGGATTTTTTGCAAGCACACGCAGATGCTTTGCTACAGGCTTACAAAGATACTGATGCGGTTTTTACTTACGGCAGCGTGATTAATACTTGCAATTTCGACAATCCCACTGCCGAACCTTACAAAATAACTGATTTTTCGGCTGCTTATTTTGCTACGGGAAATGTCAGCATCGCCCGTCACTGGCTGCTGGAAGCTGGACTGTTTGACACTCGCTTTCAACTTTACGGATGGGAAGATTTAGAATTGGGTGTCAGGTTGAAAAAATTAGGTTTAAAATTGATTAAATGTCCGACTGCTGTTGGCTATCACTGGCATCCACCTTTTAGTTTAGAGCAAATTCCTGGGATGATTGACCGAGAAATTCAGCGCGGAAGAATGGGAGTTTTGTTTTATCAAAAACACCCCACTTGGGAAGTGCGGCTGATGATTCAAATGACTGTTTTGCACCAAATACTGTGGGGAGTTTTATCTTTGGGCGGGATGCTGAACGAGCGCACTATGAAACCTTTTTTGCAGTGGTTGATCGACCGAGGTAAGTCGCAGTTAGCTTTAGAAATTGCTCGAATTTTTCTGAATTGGTATAATGTCAAAGCCGTGTATGCTGCTTGCGATGAATTGCACGCTCCTACAAAGATGCCATAGATCGTGCCATTTTAGATTTTAGATTTTAGATTGATATTGACTGATGAGTAAGCTGTACGGCATTTAAATTGTAGATTTCAAGGCCCTATTCCCTACTCGTCAAATCCTCTCCTCCTTTAAGATCGCAGACAATCTAGATGCTGTACAGGCGATCGCGCCAACGCCTCAACAAAACTTAAGATACGGTAGCAGGTTGTCAGGCTCGATTTGCTTGCCGTGCAGAGCCAGTAGATATACTTAAAAACAAACATTGAGCAACTAGCCCAATAGTAGCGAAACCGCGTTCTAATCACTGTTTGAATTTTATATTTAATGAAATTTGCCGGATTTATGCCTGATTTGAGGAATATCGGCTGTTTTCTCGATCGCCTGCAATAATTTGCTGAAACAAAGAATTAAAGATGCAGACATTTTTGATAGACTGAATACAAATTAAGGGGTGCGCTATGTTGGCAGGCGATCGGACAGTGCCACTGGCATAGCACAAAAGGGAAGCTGTGTGTCTGATTTATGCTGCCATAGCTAATAAAAGCATCGCATACAGCCACTCATTGACTCCTGTCCAAAAACGGATACCGTCTCACATTCTTCTGTCACGAGCATTCCAAAATTTTAGATAAAAGTTCAATCTCCCAGATTCATCTACCCTTGTAAATCTAAAATCGTTGGACGATTTCCCTGATCGAACGTCTGATCCCGAAATCTCCAATCTAAAATAGAATGACCAGCGATTGATAAACAGGATGCGGAGCTGATAGAAACTTATACTGCTCAAATTCGCGCCATAAATCAACATCTACCCAATTTTATTGTTGCCGCAAGCTCATAGTTCTACCTATAAGCACTTGCGCTTTAATGATTCTTACAATTTGATTAATACACACTATATTACGCAGCAAAATTATCATATGAAAACAAAATAGTAAACGCTATAGATAGAAAAGCTGCGTAGATATTCCTAAGACTCTGAGGGGTTATCGTGAATAAAATTGACCAAAAATACGCCAAAATAACAACAAAAAAATCTGAAATATCTGGCTTAAAACAAAACATTTTAATTGTTGACGACCACCCAGAAAGCTTGCGTCTTTTATCCAAGTTGTTGTCCGAGCGGGGATATCAAGTGCGGCCAACACTAGATGGAAAATTAGCCCTTAAGTTTGCGCGATCGACTCCACCGGATTTAATTTTGCTGGACATTATGATGCCCGGTATAGATGGCTATCAAGTCTGCAAACAGCTAAAAGCTGCTCCTGAAACCAAAGATATTCCTGTAATTTTTATCAGCTCTTTAAATGAAACTTTTGATAAAGTTAAAGCTTTTTCGCTGGGAGCTATAGACTACATTACTAAACCATTTCAAATAGAAGAATTGGTCGCTCGCGTCGAAAGTCAAATGCATCTGAGCAGGCTTTCTCGGCAAGTAGTAGCACAAAATGCGCGGCTGGAAGCAGAAATAGAAGAACGCAAGCGGGTCGAAGCACAACTGCGAGAAAGTCAGCAATGGCTGTCGGCAGTAATTAAAATGAATCCTAATGTTTTGTACGTTTACGATGTGATAGAACAGCGAATTCTGTATCTCAATCGCGAACTATATATCGATCTTGGCTACTCGCTGGAAGAAATACAGCAAATGCCAGCAGCATTTCTTCCTAACTTAATACACCCTGACGATTTGCCAGCATTCTCAGAACATATGAGGAGGATTCAGACATCAAAAGATGGTGAAAGCTTTGAGTTTGAATACCGAATAGAACACAAAAATGGTGAATTTCGCTGGTTTTTTAGCCGGGATACGGTGTTTTCAAGGACGGTGGAGGGCAAACCTTGGAAAATTCTGGGAACTGCTACTGAAATTAGCGATCGCAAACAAGCAGAATTCGATCTTAAAACAGCTTTGTCTGCTTTGGAGCGGCAAATCAAGCAAAGATTTCTGCTAGAAACAATTACTCTCGAAATTCGCTACAGCTTAAAGCAAGACCAAGTTTATCAAACAGCGGCTGCTCAAATAGGTCGAGTTTTTAATGCCGATTCTTGCTTGATTCACACCTACAAAGAACACCCACTGCCCCGCATCTATTGTATGACTCAGTACAGGAAATCTGAATCAGCAACGCTGTGCGATGTAGTAGAAATTCCCGTCCTGGGAAATCCTCACGCTCAGTTGGTGTTGTCTCAAGATAAACCTGTAGTTTCTGACGATGTTTTTGCTGAACCGCTGCTGGAAAATGTTACTGATTTGTGCCGTCAAATAGGTTTGAAGTCGATGATAGCCATCCGCACTTCCTACCAGGGAAAACCCAACGGAATGATGTGCTTGCACCAGTACGATGAGCCCCGCCACTGGACGCAAAATGAGATCAGATTATTGAAAGCTGTCGCTGCACAAATGGGAATTGCGATCGCTCAAGCCAATCTTCTGGAACAAGATAAAGAGCAGCGACTTAAATTGCAACAAAGCGAAGCTAGTCTAGCAGCAGCCCAGAAAATTGCCCATATCGGCAATTGGGAATTCGATCTCGTCACCAATAAAAATATTTGGTCGGAAGAAGTATTCCGCATTTTTGGTCTGGACTCAGCCGCACCTGAACCGACATATATCGAACTTTTACAGATGTATCATCCAGAGGACAGAGAGTTGTTTCAACAAACTGTCAGCCTTGGTATCTCACAGGGAACTTCCTACAAAAAAGAGTTGCGAATTTTGCATCCCAGCGGTCAAATTAGATACCTCGAAACAAGGGGAGAAGCTATTTTTAACAAATCCCTAGAAGTAATTAAACTGTTTGGAACAGTAATGGATATCACCGATCGCAAAGAAGCGGAAGCAGCGCTGCAAATTAGCGAAGAACGTTTTTACCTGGCATTTGAAGCCAGTGCGACGGGATTGTGGGATTGGAATCTTGCCACGGGAGAAGTCTATTTGAATTCACGGTGGAAGACGATGCTGGGATATGAAGTAGAGGAAATAGAAAATAGTTATGCAGCCTGGGAAAGACTTGTACATCCAGATGATTTGCCTCTGGCTACAGCAGCGATAAATGCTCATCTGGTAGGCAAAAAACCGACCTACGAAGCAGAATTTCGGATGCTGAAAAAAATCGGTGAATGGAAGTGGATTTTGGCTCAAGCTAAGGTGATGGAACGTGATGATTCGGGAAATCCTTTGCGGATGACGGGCACGCATATCGATATTAGCGATCGCAAACAAGCCGAAGCAAGTTTGCGAAATAGCGAACAGCGAGAACGAGAAAAAGCCCAACAGTTAGAACAAACTCTGGAATACTTAAAAAATGCTCAATCACAACTGATTCAAGCCGCAAAGATGTCAAGTATTGGGCAAATGGTGGCGGGAGTTGCCCATGAAATTAATAACCCCGTCAGCTTCATCTACGGCAATATTATTCCCGCCGCACAGTACGCTAACGATTTGGTAAAATTGATCCAGCTTTACCAGCAAAATTATCCCGAACCAGTGCCAGAAATTGCCGAAAGATTGGCAGAAATAGAAGTGGATTTTATCGCTGAGGATTTCCCCAGAGTGCTGGCTTCAATGCAAGCAGGTGCTAACAGAATTAAGCAGATCGTGTTGTCCTTGCGAAACTTTTCGAGACTCGATGAAAAAGAGCGCAAAGTAATCGATATTCATGAAGGGATAGAGAGCACTTTGGTGATTTTGCAGCATCGATTGCTGTCACAGCCAAAACGTCGGGAAATTCAAGTTGTTAAAAATTACGGCGAACTGCCCAATGTTGAGTGTTATCCGGCGCAATTAAATCAGGTATTTATGAATTTGCTGTCAAATGCGATCGATGCTGTGGAAGAGTCATCAGCAGCCTGTAATGACAAAGTTAATCAGATTCGCATTATTACGGAAGTCAGCAGCGAAAATCAAGTGTGCGTGCGGATTGCTGACAGCGGGCCCGGTATCTGTCCTGAGGTTCAGTCAAGGATGTTTGACCCATTTTTTAGTACAAAGCCGATCGGCAGTGGCACTGGTTTGGGATTGTCGATTAGTTACCAAATTGTGAAAGACCGCCATGGCGGTAATTTGTGGTGTCATTCAGAAGTTGACCGAGGTACAGAATTTGCGATCGAACTGCCGATTTCGCAAAAAAAGTTGAAAGTAAAATAGGTTTGTAGTGAGGACTAAAGTCCTTCTTTCGGGAGCATCTCAGTTTTGCATTTGTAGTGCTGTCCCCGCTCGCGTGCTTTATAAAGCACGCGAGCGGGACGCTCGCACTGAAAGAAATGAAAGAAAAAATGCTTTTTGCAAAAATGAGATGATCCCCTCAGAAAGAAGGACTAAAGTCCTCACTACGAACCTTTTATGAAGAGTAATTTACCGAAAATAATGTCAAAACCTGAAATTTTATCCGATATTTCATGCAAACCGTCTGTGGCTGAGTTTGATTTTAACCTAACTGTGATATAATTGAGAGCTACTTTTTTCGCTGCTAGACGTTGCACTCTTTCTCTTGGGAGTGAATTTTACAGTTGATTTCATACATACTATCTCAACTTAAGTCTGTAGCATCTACCACATTTTAACTGAATTATGACCGACTCAATTCGCTTCCTGATGTGCGCTCCCGACCACTACGATGTAGATTACGTGATTAACCCTTGGATGGAGGGTAACGTACACAAATCATCGCGCGATCGCGCCGTCGAACAGTGGGAGAAACTTTACCACGTGTTGAAAGACAACGCCGTTGTAGACCTGGTACCGCCCGAAAAAGGCTGGCCGGATATGGTGTTCACCGCCAACGCTGGCTTACTTTTAGGCAATACTTTTGTCCTCAGCCGCTTCTATCACAAGGAACGCCAAGGCGAAGAACCCTATTTCAAAGCATGGTTTGAAAACCAAGGTTTCACCGTGCACGAACTCCCGAAAGACTTGCCGTTTGAGGGTGCTGGTGACGCTTTGCTCGATCGCGAAGGACGCTGGTTGTGGGCAGGATACGGCTTCCGTTCCGAACTCGACTCGCATCCGTTGCTAGCAAACTGGCTGAACATTGAAGTGCTGTCGCTGCGTTTAGTAGACGAACGTTTCTATCACCTAGACACCTGTTTTTGTCCGCTCACAGGCGGATATTTGCTCTACTATCCAGCAGCATTTGACTCTTACTCAAACCGCTTAATTGAAATGCGAGTAGCGCCGGAAAAACGGATTGCGATCGAAGAAGCAGATGCCGCTAATTTTGCTTGCAATGCTGTGAATATTGACAAAGTTGTGGTAATGAATAAGGTGAGCGAAGGCTTAAACAAGCGCATCACTCAAGCGGGCTTCAAAGTCATTGAAACGCCGATGAGCGAATTTTTGAAAGCGGGTGGCGCCTGTAAGTGTTTGACGCTGCGGGTGAATGAACCTGTGCAAGAAGATCGATCGGCAAACGTGATGGTAGAAAGCCGTGCCATTCGCATGGAAGGTCACCTGCTTGATGCCGGTTTAATCAGCCGCGCTTTAGACTTAATTATCGAAAACGGTGGCAGTTTCCAAGTGCTCAATTTCAATTTAGGAGAACAGCGCCAAAGCACATCATCCGCGGATGTGAAAGTTTCGGCACCTTCCCACGATGTGATGGAAGAAATCATGGGATTGCTGATTGACTTGGGTGCAGTGCCACCGCCGCAAGAGATTTGCGACGCTATTTTAGAAGATGTCGTGCAAGATGGTGTCGGCCCAGACGACTTTTACGTTAGTACCATTTATCCTACAGAAGTGCGGGTAAACGGTCAGTGGGTGAAAGCGCGAAATCAGCGGATGGATGGTGCAGTTGCAATTACTGAAACCGCAGAAGGCCCGGTGGCTACGTGCAAATTGTTGCGCGATTTAAAAATAGGTGAAAAAGTCGTTGTTGATGTGGTTGGTATCCGTACTATCCGCAAAACAGAATCGCGGGAACAGCGCAATTCTCAAGAATTTAGCTTTATGTCCGGTAGCGTTTCTAGCGAGCGCCGGGTAGAATTGGTAGTGGAACAAGTAGCGTGGGAATTGCGCCAAATTCGCGATCGGGGCGGTAAAGTTGTGGTGACGGCGGGGCCTGTGGTGATTCACACCGGCGGCGGCGAACATTTAGCGCATTTGATCCGCGAAGGTTACGTACAAGCATTGTTAGGTGGAAATGCGATCGCAGTTCACGACATGGAACAATCTAGCATGGGAACTTCTTTGGGAGTTGACATGAAACGCGGCGTAGCTGTGCGCGGCGGACACCGCCACCACTTGAAAATGATTAACACTGTGCGCCGTTATGGCAGTATTGCTAAAACCGTTGAAGCAGGCGTGATTACTAGCGGTGTAATGTACGAGTGTGTGAAGCATAATATACCGTTTTCGCTGGCTGGTTCGATCCGCGATGACGGGCCGCTTCCCGACACGCAAATGGATTTGGTGAAGGCTCAAGAAGAGTATACTGAGCTGTTACGGGGCGCGGATATGGTGTTAATGCTGTCGTCTATGCTGCATTCGATCGGTGTGGGAAATATGACTCCTGCGGGTGTAAAGATGGTCTGTGTGGACATTAATCCGGCTGTGGTGACGAAATTGAGCGATCGGGGGTCGATCGAATCTACTGGAGTTGTCACCGATGTGGGATTGTTCCTGAGTTTGTTGGTGAATCAATTGGATAAATTGACTAGCCGCCATCATGTAACTCAATCGGTGTAACTGAATCGATTTAGAATCGGCGATTTAAACCGTGTAGACTCGGCGGTTGAAACCGCGTCTACACAAACAATGTCCGAGCTCAGAGGGACTGAATAATAGAGGCTGGTAGGGTGCGCCACAAGCACCTTCCTTAGCCGATAATGCTGATTATTTTCGCTCAAAAAGCGCCCCAATAAATTGAACTATCGCCCTTTTTATCGCCGCTGGAACTTGGAGGGGATTTAATTTCCGAAATAGCTGCGGTGACGGGAGACAAATCGCTTGGTAAAGACCGAATTCGCAACTCGTTGAGCAAACCATTAATATGATGAGGCTCAGCATCAAGAATACTTGCTAACGGGAGCAGATTTTGCACTGCATATTCGCCGAGTTGAGCGTTAATACTTTCTGCTAAATAGCATAGCATAATGTATCTGCTACCGCTGCTGATAATATGAAATATTTTCTTGAACTCGTCAAAGTATTGAGTTCCCGGTATAGCTGAAGCGATTTTTGTTTCACCCTTCCAGAATAAATCTACATCTATTTGACTGGCTGGCAAAACTTGAGCTTTAGCAATCCAGACGATATCGAGGATTGGTTCAGAGTCATACTCGTGAAAAATCAGCCGCTTTAAACCAGAGATTAATTCCGGAGAATTGAGAGTTTTTTGCCATTCCCGACACCAATCATTACTTTGAGCATTTAAGGCATTTTTGACTGCCGCCGGACGTTCAATCACATCTTTTAATAAAGAAAAACTTCCGGCTAATTTGGCAAATTTTGGGGAGATTTGCTGGTGCAGTATCTGATTGGAGTCAATATAATCTTTGCGCCAAGGTGCGTCCGGGATGAGAACTTGACAGGCGGGAGCAAGTGTGTTGTTTGCAGTAAGAATCGGTGGATTTTTAACTGGACGGCCTTCTAATGACTGTTGAGATTCTAGGCGACTGATTACCTCGATTGCATAGTTTTTGTCTGCTGCGTTTAACGGCGTATTGCTGTATTCGGCAGCTAATTCTTCGAGAAAATCTAGGTAATCTTGCACAACGGGCGATCGCCCTTGCCCCAAAAGCTGATAGACTTCGGAAAATGGATGAGAAACAGCTATAGTTGTGCGACGGTTCCCGAAAAAAGGCACGTCATCCAAAAAAGCGTGTTTCGGCCGCCAAAACTTGCCCCTAGAATCATCCCACAGACATTGACGCCCAGCAAAACGCTGTTGAATATGCTGGCGTTGTTCGCTGGAAATACTGCCTTTGATGAAAGTCTCATCGAGATATTTGTAAATTGCCTTGACTGATTGTATTTGTGCGTTTAAATCGTCGGATATTGTGATTTCAACTGTCATTTTCCCAAGTTTTTATTAATGTATCAAAGTGGTCAATAACTGTACTTGTATCTACAGGCATAAAACCAAGTGCTGTTTTGATTTCGGGTTTCAGCAAATCCCGCTGAGGGCGTGCAAATACGAATTTTTGGCTTGCAACTAACCAAACATCTTGAATGAAACAGACATCTTTAGCGCGATACAACCTCGGTTCAGGTATCGCAGCGGCGGGATATTGGCTTAACTTTTGAGGATTTTGCTCAACAGGAAGCCAAGGTTTATCTGCGAGTGTTTCAGCCAGTGTTTTGTTGGTGTTTCCAATTGAGGTATATTTTAGTGCATCCCAATTATCAATGATATAGTTAAAAACCGCAATCGAAGCATCGGTTACTGCGCCTGCACCTGAACGATTCGCAGTTTGAATTAGATTGTCAACACAAACTACAATGTCATCTGCACTCAAGGTTTTTCGCATTCCCAAATTCTCAAAGAATTCGAGCCACAGTGGATAATCCTGCGAGTAAAATTCCATATCTGGAATAGCTGCTAAATTTCCGAGAATGTTGCGGATTACTTGACTTTCGGGATTGTAAATTAGTTCGACAGAGCGCAATCTGCGATCGCTACAGCGTACCAAACGCGCCTTTTTCAGCTCTTCTTTGAATGAAAAAGCATCCTCTCCTGCCTTTTCTAGTTCTTTATAAGCTTCAGTGAGATGCTCTCGAATCCACGCCAGCGCGATTAATTGTTCTTCCGGCGCTAATGAGGCATACTCAGGTAACAAACACTCGCGAATCAGTCTAGCACGATTGAGTACCGGAACTTGCAAAAATTGGAACAGTCGCAGCCATTCTTGGTTTTTTTCTGTCCGTAAAAGCCTCAACGTACCTGCAATTTCCGGCGGTTCGTATCCGCCGCCCGGAAGGTAGACATTTTCATCGTTGAGGGAAACGATTTCGTGGGAAGTTGTGGGGTAAATTGGAAGTTGACGCAGCTTGTGGAGGCTATCTTGGTCGTAATTTGTTGGTTCTGAAGCTGCTAGGAAGTTGAGGAGAGATGTATAATGCTGTTGGTGGTAGGGCGGCAAACCTCGATCGCACCGCGAAGATACCGTGTCTAGGACATCTGGGCCTGTCAGAAAATAGACTAACAGATTTTTGTGTCTTTGGGCAAATTGGGCGATCGCACTTTCAAGTTTTGCCGGTGCTCGGACAAGCGTCACCCCAAAATACTGTACAGCCTCGATGATTTCCGCTGCAATATTATCACCGCACAACAAAGGAGTTCCCGCAGTTCCTCCTTTGTGGAGCTTACCATCATTTCCCGGAACCAGCGGAACCTTCTTTAATTCCTCGACTGTTTCTGACGACAGATATCTAGGCGAGATATTAGAAAAATAATTGTATACGAGAGTCAACCAGTCTGTATTTGGTGGATGTAGTGCATCAGCTTGCCAATCGCATTCTGACTGCGTTGAACTAATGACATGAATCAATTTTTTAGCTACTTCTGTAGCATTCATTTCTGACACACCAATCATGTTATGTCGAGGCACTACATTAGTTAAATCTCGGTGCAAAAACCATTCTAGATGATTGGCAAATATCTGCCTTGATGTATCCTCGGAAAAGTAAATAGTGCCTATCGGGTTGTAACCAAATACTTGTAAAGTATTATTCGCGAGAATAGCTAGCGGCAAACCGCGCAAATCTCGATGATTGTCGCTGATGCAATAGCGCAGCATATTCGCAATCCACTGTCTATTTTGCAGGCTGGGTTTCGGTGCATCTTGCAACGGCACACCTAGCTGTTTGTTTTCAGTTAAGTGCTGGCGCAGATTAGCCGGAGTGAATGTTTGTAATGGCAAACCTGCATCTTTAAAAGCTGCTAAAATTGAATCTGGTAATGGCGGTTCGGGAATGTCGATATTGTCGGCGCGCATTGCTGCTAATAATTCGTCCCACCACTTTTTCGAGGGTAAATTTTTAACTGTCGGAGGTGTCACCCATTTTGTTTGTGACATCGCTACCCCGCTGAATTGACGTTCAGTTACAGTGTGTTCTACAGCCGATCGCACAACTAATCTCTGATACAATAACTGTATGACACAGCGGTGCAGTTCTTCGAGAGCTTTGCTGACAGTAATTTTGCCAACAGGCCAAAACTTGTAAAATCCCTCTGGCTGATACCTGCCGATATCTTGCACTAAATCAACAATTAAATTAGCATAAGCGTGGGACAAAACGTGCTGTGCGAGTAGATGGTTCCAAATAGATCTCGGTCTATCTTTTCCAGTTTGTCCGCTGTCGCTGCTGAGGTTGTCGCGCGAACTATTTAAGTTGAAAAAACCATTAATGTGAATAGGTAGCCCGGTTTCGAGGGGAAGCGGCAAAAAACAGTAAACTTTTCCGTTGACAGGTTGAGGATTTCCCTCGGTACTCACAGCATTAATTCTTGCAGCAGCGCCCGCCCAAGGCAATACTTTTTCTTGGCTTTCGTACATTGCTTGTATGACTTTTGCCAACTCCCCGCCTTCGTCTGTCCGAATTAAACTGACTGTTCTCCAAGTTGATTTGGTATTTCGATTCCGGCTAATTGTTTCTATGTCGTGGCGGTATGAAACTGATACTAAACCTGCTGGATTATGGTGGCACAATTCCAGCAATTTGTCTGGTGTATCGGGAATTGCATCGAGGAGGAGTTGGCGTGCTTCTCGTACTTCTTGCTGGTTTTGGGTAACAATCGCGAGAATTTCTTGCCTAGTTTCTTGACTGTTGGCGGGAATTTCGTAAACTCTAATTTCCTGAACAGATTTCAAAAATAGCAGTAACTCTTCACCTGAATTAATCAGTTCGTCTAGCAGTTCTTTGATGTTGGATTCGGTGAAAGCTTGTTTGCGAATTTCGCTATTTTTCGCGTGTTCTGCGGTTCTTAAAGGCAAGCGAAACAAAGTGCCTTGAAAATTTGTCTCTCCTAATGGCAATCCTCCCGCTGCGTAGACTTGCATAAAATCGGGATATTTTTCGTACCATTTAGTGTTTGCTAAATTCCACTCGCGCCCGGGTTCTTGTCTGGAAGTGCCGGGGATAGCTGCGCCGTGGGGGTCAAAAAAAATAATGCGATCGCGCGAAACGAAGCTGGGATAATCTGTAACGTGATATATGGCATTAAACCCGACGCCAAATCTACCCGTTTTCTGCAAGTCTCGCGCTTTTTCACTTTGTCCGAGACTGCGGATGCTGTCAAAGTCTTTATCTGTAAAAACGCGATCGTTGTAAACGAGCATCGCCGGCCCCATGAGCTGTATCATGCGATCGTCAGGCAATTGTTTGACCTGATGGTGACGCCAATCCAGAGTAATTTCTACCCGTGTTGCTTTAGCATCGTCAGCATTTTGGATCAACTCTTTGATAATGCCAACGCCTTCGGGATAATCTCGGATAATCCCTCTTAACCGGGCGATTAAGGGTTCGGATTGGTAGAAAGATTTGCCCTCAGTTTCGCTGTTGCTATAAGCCATAGATGTTATGTTCGCTTTCTACCAAATACTATACAAGCAAAGCGTAAATACAAGCAGGATTCCCACTGAGTACCCTACCGAAAGCTATTCGTAATATTCCCATAAAAAACCTCAGACCCGCAAGCCTGAGGACCGGAGTTCCTGAAAATCGTCATTTCTTACTATTATCGTCAACGAACAGCATAAAATACAAGAGGGGTGAAACCCAGCACGGCAGTTGTTGGCAGACTGAGATTTCTTCCTGACTCGCAACGCGAAAGCGGTTTTTGATTCAATACTTCATATCATGTCCGATCGATTGACCGCAATAAGTAAGGTTCGTAGTGCGGACTTCAGTCCGCAGCATTATGCGGACTGAAGTCCGCACTACGAACGGTTTTTGCGATCGAGCCACCGGACATAAGATCGCGCATACATTCACCAGGACGATCGCCATTTATCGACATCGCACTTGATAATTATGCTTTAAGATGGCAGTCTTTCCTCGATCGCAATATAAGGCTCACCGTGAGTACCCGTATAGATTTGAGTCGGGCGGTAAATGCGGTTTGTCTCTAGCTGTTCCTTCCAGTGGGCCAGCCAACCGGCAACTCGGGCGATCGCAAAAACTGGTGTAAACAAGTCCGTCGGAATTCCCATTTTCCGGTAAACCAGACCAGAATAGAAATCTACATTAGCATAAATTCCTTTGTGAGCCAATTTCTCTTCAACGACTTCTTCCAACTTGACAGCAATGTCGTAATAATCATCGCGACCAAAGTTGTCAAATAACTGTTCCGCTAACCCTTGAAGAATAGTTGCTCTCGGATCTTTCACCTTATAAACTCGGTGTCCGAAGCCCATGATTTTGTCCTTATTTTCAACGCACTTCTCGACAAAAGGCCGCACGTTTGCTACAGAACCAATTTGCTCCAACATCTCAATCACTTCTTCATTCGCTCCCCCGTGCAGCGGCCCCGCCAAAGTGCCAACTGCTGAAGCAATCACCCCGTAAGGATCTGTTAGCGTCGAAGCTGTTACCATTGCCGAAAATGTAGAGGCATTGATAGTATGTTCGGCGTGCAGAGTCAGACAAACGTCAAAAATATTAGCTAACAGCGGATCTGGTTCTCGCTCGTTTAGCATATAAAGAAAGTTAGCCGAGTAGTTCAAGTCATCCCTCGGCCGCACGGGGTCATTACCTCGCCGCATTTGCTGGAACGCTGCTACCATTGTGGGAATCTTAGCTAGCAGCCGCACTACAGCTTCTCGAATATATGCTGGGTTAGCCAGAGCTCGGCGCGAGTAAAATAAACCTAAAGCCGCTGCTGAAGCTTGCAGGGCATCCATGGGATGTCCTCTTTCGGGAAAGCATTTCATCATGTCGCGGATGCGATATTTGATCCGGCGGTGATAGCGAATTTCATGCTCGAAAGCTTCTAGTTCTTCCTTTGTTGGAAGTACACCCCAGATTAATAAATATGACGTTTCGACAAAGGAACTTTTGAGTGCTAGTTCCTCGATGCTAATCCCGCGATATTCCAGCACCCCTTTTTGTCCATCTACGTAACTAATACTGGACAAGGTGGCGGGAACACCTTCTAAACCTGGTTTGAATTCGCCGACGACCATTGCGATACCGTGTTGTGTGAGTTGAATCTAATCAAATTACATTAGCAGAAAGCAAGATCGTGTCACCGTCTTGACCAATAATAATTCGATCGCGACTCAGGCACTCCGGCGCTCAGAAACGGGATTTTTCAACGAAGTTATCAATCGCGCCGCTAGATATTTTCGCCCCTCCCACCCGCTTTCTGCGCCCGAAAATCTGGGTTTAAGAGGGCGATTCGCCGTTTCTAGCAGAGCAAAAACTTGGGCCCAGTCAGCCAGAACATTTGGCTGCGGCCGACTGGGGAACCTGTTTCGGGGAGAATTAAACCGATGATACCTGCTTTTTTGAGAATGAGGGTGTCGTGCGATCGCCCCCAAAGCAAAGTTTCAGCCCAATTGCCCAAATCTGGTTGGTGCCCCACCAGGGCCAAGCTGCGGTTCCCTGTTTCCTGCCACTGCTTGTACCACCTCAGCCAGTCCCCGATGTCTCCTGAAGGTGCGAGGGGGAGGGATTCTTCTATTTTGGAACTCAGACCCGCTGACAGCAGGATTTGGGCGGTTTGTGTGGCGCGTAGTAGGGGACTGGAAAGAATCAGATCGAACTGAATTTCGAGCTCGTACAGCCGCTGAGCGATTTTTCGGGTTTTACGATCGCCCTCTTTCGTTAGGGGCCGTTCCTCGTCTGTATCATATTCTTCGGGTTCCGCTGCGATGCCGTGACGGACTAGGTAGAGATGCACTGTGGCTGTCCTTTTTGATAGTTGTGCGATGGCTACGCCCCGGCTTACGCCTACGTACTTCCTTTGAGATTGGGTGCGATCGCATTTTCGCCCCATTGTACAACTGCCTTACAATCCTGTGCTGTGGTCAGGTTGACTTCAAAAGTACGTTAAAGGTACGTAGTTGCGCTTTAGCGCTCTATTCTAGACTAATAGAGCGCTAAAGCGCAACAACGTACCTTAGATATCGGTTGAAAAACTCGGCTTATTCAGCCTGCGTGCCTAAATCCCGAGTGCAATCTAAACCAGAAGGAAATCTGATTGAGAAATCAAGTTATTTGCTCCAATTACCGTCGCCAAGACTTCCCCAGTGCTGGCAAATTTCAGGAAGGTAGTGTTAGCACTTTGGCTGATTTGTAACTGCGACAAATTCAAACCACCTGTGATGACAAATTTATCCGAACCAACCTCAAAATTAACAATCGTATCCGCGCCACTGCCAGGGTTTAACACAAAGCGATCGCTGCCAATACCTCCAATCAGAGTATCGTCACCCATATCGCCAATCAACCAATCATCACCCATACCACCGGTGAGTAAATCGTTATCTTTACCACCGATTAAAGTATCGTTACCTTCACCGCCAGCGAGCGTATCTTGTCCTTCATTACCGTTGATCCAATCATCGCCAGCACCGCCATCAATACAATCTTGCTGACCGATCGCACCGACAGCAACAGAGATACCTTTGTTATCTCCAAGAATCGTATCGTTGCCATCATTGCCACAGAGCATATCATTACCATTATCACCGAACATCAAGTCATTGCCTGCATCACCGTGAATAATGTCATCATCCTTGCCACCGCGTAGGGTATCGTCGTCTTTGCCGCCACTAATAGTGTCATTCGCTTCATCTCCGTTGAGGAAGTCGTTGCCACCACCACCAAATAGCAAGTCGCGTCCTTGTGTATCTCGCACCAACGAATCTGTCGTACCGCCGTACAGGATATCGTTACCGCTATCGCCGATCAAAGTATCGGAACCAATTTCGCCCCAGATCAGGTCGTTGTCTTTGCCACCGTAAGCTTTGTCGTTACCTTTACCGCCATATACGGTATCGTTGCCATTGCCACCAGCGATTAAATCCGCACCTCGATCGCCAAATATTAAGTCTCCTTCGTTAGAAGTATCAGCCATCGGGTTGCCGTAATCGCCGACGATGGTGTCTCCATCTTCGCCACCGTAGAGGGTGTCGGAACCGAGCTCGCCATATACCAAATCGCTGCCTTTTCCTCCGAAAGCTTTGTCGTTTCCCTCCCCTCCAACTAGGGTGTCGGTTCAGTATTAAAGGTTGACACAAGCGACTAGACCTTGGCAGGGCTCTCGCATGAGGACAAAAAAATGGTTGGCGATCGCGATCTACTGTCACCCTCATCCTTCGCCCTACATAATACATATTTCGTTCTTTTTGTCAAAATATTCTACTGTACCGGCGCCCTAGAGGTGCTGGTAATGCGATCGCACCGAGTGTCGCGGTTGCAGGGCTGGTAGCACCTTTGTCATCGGTAGCGCTGTAAGTAAAATTAGCGCCGTTGAATGTGCCTGTCGATTTGAAGAATAACTGACTAATTTGAGCCGGAGTCAGGGTTTGACCTGCTATGACTGCCACTCCACCTGTTGCCGGATCTCCTAGAAATAAGACGCCTTGGGCTGCTGGCGGTAGCGTGTTGACGGTGTAAGATGCGATCGTCCCGTCAGCATCTGTAGCACCCAATCCGGTTACAGGGACGGTGCTACCAGGATTGACTGTAGTGCTGGGGCTAGCTGTAACCGGAGGTTGGTTCGCAGCAACAGCAGTTAAGTCAGTCGCACTGTTGTTGTTGCTAACGATCTTATCGACGATACCTTCTGGCGGAGTTGCCGTAGCTGTGTTGCTAATCGTAGTGTCGATCGCGCTATTAGCAACAGTACCAGTAACAATATAGGTAGCAGTCGATCCAGCATCTAGATCCAGTTTCGTATTGATGTTGTTGCCCGAACCCGATCGATCCGCAGCAGTCGGGAAAGCACCTACACCTGAAAGCGAAGCAGTCCAAGTGACTCCCGTCAAGCTAGCAGGAAGGTTATCGGTAAAGGATATACCTTTTATGTAGCAGGAACTGTTGTTTGTAACAGTAACTGTGTAAGTCAGAAGAGTGCCTGGTGTTGCAGTAGTCTGCCCGTCAGTTTTTGTGACTGCTAAGTCAGCATCGGGAGTTGGTGTCGGTAGGGTTCCAGGTGCCGATCCGACCGTTATTGGTAGGTTCCAGGTAATAAAGCAGGTTGACTGATGATAGCGGATCTCTGGCCACTGCTTGGGGAGCGAAAGGCAGTGTATTGGGTACCGAAGGGGTTATGCTGCCTCCGGTGTTGACACTGGTAATTAAGACTTGGCCGTTGGCGATCGCATAAATAACGTTTGGCTGGCAGTCAACGGCTAAGGTAGACTGATAATCCGCGATCGCATCTGCTTGAAAAGCTAAGGGAGATTCGATCGGTATGCCTCTAATCATTAATTTATTGGACAAGACTGGACAATGCGTACATGGCGATCCATAATACTAATATGGCAAAGTACGTGAAACCAAAT
>NZ_JAEQDE010000002.1:0-1762 GCF_020737865.1 Microcoleus sp. PH2017_35_SFW_U_B | reverse complement strand
CGAACTTTCAAAGGCGAAATCAAAGCGCCTCTACTGACTCCTTCAAGACAAAGCCCTAAAGTTGCCGCTACTTTTCGCAAAATATTCGCAGCACCGTTGCAGTCTGCATTGATTTTGCTTCCATCTTTTGAACGATACAAGCCGCGACTGACACGTTTTCCAGATTCTTTCCACCCTTCAGGTTTTTCACCGAACTTAGGTAGTTCATCCTCATCCAAAAAACTCGCCTTACTCGTATAGCTTTCTTCAGTTTCAACAAATTGAATGCCATGTTGCTCGCAAAGTTGAGAAATTCTATCCTTTAATCGGGCTGTTGGAATTTGCACAAAACTTTGGTTTGTTTTACTTCCAAGATTGATTTCTTGACGCATTCCTTTGTTCCAGCCAAATACAACAGTGCCTATTTGGTTTTGCAGGCAATGATTCAATACTAATTTAGCTGCTTTATTGACGGCATCTCTAACTTGCCTATTCCGTTTCTCCGTAATCCTCCCTAATCGTTTAGACCAAAAGCCTTGAGGCTTGTTCTCTTTGATTGTTGCAACTCGTTTGTTATACCACTGATTTAATGATTTTAGGTGCAATCCATCTATAATCAAACTTGTTCCCACATTGGAAACACAGGTCAACCAATTATTTAATCCTGGGTCAATACCTAGAACTTTACTGGCATCTAATTCAACTGTTATTGGCTGAATTTTATAGACAAATTCAGCATAAAATTGCCCATTCCTCGGTAAGATGCGAATTTCTCGGATTTGGTCGTAATCTAAGTTTGACGGCATTGGTAGATAGAATTCACTAACTCCAAACCATGTTTTAACCTTACCTCCCAATGGAAACCTTAGTTGCCCGCTTTTCAACTTTACATCTGCCTTGGGAAACGTCGCCAGCTTGAGGCTATTTTTGCGGTATCCCGGCAGTTTAGGGTGTTGCGTGACTGTACCATTTTTGACACCCTTAAGTAGTCCAATATACGACTGGAATGACTCTGCCACAGTTGTTAAAGTCTGTTGAGCTACGTGAGAGTACAAGGCTTTGAAGTGGAGATTGCCTTTTAACAGCCTGTGCAAAGTGGCTTTACTTGGAAATTTTCCAGTTTTGAAATACAATTGCCGAGAGTAGTAAAGTCCACAATTAGCTAACTTGTTTGACTCTTCACAAACAAATTCTAAGATGCTTTTTAAAGTTCGATCTGCGCTAATTAAATTTTGTTGGCAACCATAACTAGACATTTTTTTGATTCTCAATATACTGCTTGACTACCGAAATAGGTGCACCGCCAACGGTTGAAATAAAGTAGCTATTAGTCCACAACGTTGGCAATCGACTTTTTAGCCAAGGAAATTCTTGGCGGAGATATCGAGATGAGCGCCCTTTCATATACCGAATGAGTTTAGCAATCCCAAATTGAGGATCGCATTCGACTAAAAGGTGAACATGATCTGGCATCACTTCCATTTCAATTAATTCGCTCTTAAACTCAGTTGCAACCTCTAATAATATTTCCTTCAGACGGATATCGACGCCTTCAACTAGAACCTTGCGACGATACTTGGGACACCACACAATATGATATTTGCAAGAGTAGACAATGTTCTTGTTTGACTTGTATTTAATACTCATACTATAGTTATACAGCTTGATGCTGTATATGGTGCTGATTCTTTATTAAGCTTTGTTAAATACAGAAGGCGGTTGAAACCGCTACCGACTTATCCCCATGTCTAAAGCCAGGGGCTTGCGTCTCGCTCTTTGGTCA
>NZ_JAEQDE010000122.1:0-29182 GCF_020737865.1 Microcoleus sp. PH2017_35_SFW_U_B | reverse complement strand
TTGGTTTCACGTACTTTGCCATATTAGTATTATGGATCGCCATGTACGCATTGTCCAGTCTTGTCCAATAAATTAATGATTAGAGGCATACCGATCGCCCGCCCGATCGGCTATTGTGACTTGCCAGTTATCCAATCAATTTTACCACTAACTTAGGTGTTTTCAACAACCGTTAGGAGTATATGCGATATCTTCTCGCTATACTTTCCGGCTTAGTCTTCCTGGTTTTCTTGATTTTTAAAAGCGGGTGACGCGATTCGAACGCGCGACATTCACCTTGGCAAGGTGACGCTCTACCACTGAGCTACACCCGCATTTGCTGCGGTATTAATAATATTGCCTCACTGCTCGGAATTTGTCAAGTGTTTTTTGTAAGTTTTTTTCATAAACTCGCTGGGGCGCACCCGAATGCCTCACCCCGCCTGAAATTGCAGCAAGCAGATTGTTAAAAAAATCAGTAATTGCAGTGCTTTTGACCGCGATCCGCCGAGGGCAAAGCTACAATCAAGCTGCAATTGTGGGAGAACACTGCTCATGTCAGACTTAAATCGCGGAATCATGAAGTTCAAGGGAGCTGACAGCCCGATCGCGATCGCCATTTCAGCGATCGTCATTGCTGGAGGCATCGCCGTCTTAATCTGGTGGGCGCTGCAATCAGCCTACGCCTTCAGCTAACAGACTGCTCAAACCTAAAAATTAGAAAGCTTTTGTCAGAAGACAGAATTTAAGCAAATTCTGTCTTCTGTATTTTTTTGCCCTCAGATAGCACTTGCCAAACAGTTGTACGGTGCTTATCCTGGTCTTGATAACGGTTTCAAACTCGTAACTTAGTTAATATGCGATCGACTGTCTTAACCGTAGCTCTTCTGTGTTTAGCCACCCCTGCTTTTGCTACCACCTGCGAAGAAAGCTTCCAAAAAAAGGGAGACTTTTTCAATGGCGCTGCATTTTCGGCGCGCGTTCAGGTTGAGGGGTTAACGGTAGAAAAAGCATTTTCCCAATTGCGACCCATTTTAGCTCGCGAGGGCATCAAGACTGTTAGCACTGATGTAAGTATGGGTACCATGAAAGCGGAAAATCCCGCAACCGCATTTCAGCGTGCTTTGCCGATCGATGTATTTGCCTCACAGGATGGCAACCTGTTAAATGTAGAGATGATCTTTACCATTCCGAGTGGGGTGGGTGCAAGCAGGGACACCGTGAAAAAATACTTGTGTGGCGCCCTCAATCAATTACTGCCCAAAAGTACCAGTACAAGGACTTCTGCGACACTCCAACTAAGTTCAGCATTGGATTAATTCGATCGCTCTTCTTGAAACTATCTGCGTTAATCTGCGTTAGTCCGTGGTTTTCTGTTCCTGTATCAACGCTTAAAATATCATCGCTGGCGATCGATCTGCTTCATTCGATCGCCCCTTCCCCATAATATTTATCCCAAATCTGCGATCGCACTCCTAAACGAGCTGAGCTGCTTCAGATTTTCCCGATCGATTTCCCCGAATAATTACTTTTGTAGTATACTTGTAATTCAAGCGCCATCGCGCGCAGTTATCAGACTCAAGTGTTTGCAAGGGTTGTATCGCAACAAAAATTTATGGCAAGTTTTCGGGACATCCTTAAATACTACACCCGCTACAGTCAAATCTCAGTTCTCAGCATCGGTGCATCCAGCCTGTTTGCGATCGCGGATTTAGCTGTACCATACGCGATCGGACAACTATTAAACGTATTGTCCGATCGACCTCCAGATACAGTAACGCAAAAATCGATCGCAGCGATCGCCTCACTTACCCAGCAGTCACCCAGCAAGATATTATCGCTATCCGTCTTGCTGGGCTTGATTTTTGTGGTAACAGTCGTCAAAGCACCCATAGAACTTTGGATGGGAAATTGGTTCCATTGGGTAGTACCCTTGAGAGCAAGGCGGGATTGGATGAAAGGAGCGATCGGCAAAATGCTCACCTTACCCTTAGAATTCTACGACGAAAACAACGCCGGTCGGATTTCCAGTCGCATCGCCAAAGGCATCGCCAACCATACTTGGACATACCCAGAAATTGCCGCTGAATTCATCCCAGAAGTCGTCCGCTTAATCGGCATCTTTGCAGTTATTTGGTTAATTGAATGGCGCATCGGCTTATTAATTTCAATTTCCTTCGTATTTATCCTCAGTTTCACCCTCAAAGGCCTCCAAGGGCTGACTCGGCGCGAAGAAATTCTGGATGAATACATCGAAGATACCGAAAGTCGCAACTCAGAAATTATTACAAACATCAAAACAGTCAAAGCTTTTGCCACTGAAACAAACGAACTAAAAAAGCAAACAACCAGACTCGATCGCGAGTTGAAAGTTGTAATTCAACGCATTCACAAAGGATACGTCATCCTGGGGACATACCGACAAGCAATCGTCCAGCTTTGCCTGTTTTCAGTTCTCGGTTTTAGTCTAGCAGCAACAGTCGCAGGTAAAATATCTCTGGGATATTTTGTTACGGTTTACACCTTGGCAAGTATGGCCTATTCGCAACTGCGCCCGATTAGTATTATCGCCGAATTATTTGCCCGCCGCTATTCTTCAATGATCCGCTTCCACGAGTTTATGCAGTTACCAGACGGTATTGATGCGGTGAATTTAGCAACTGAAAATGCTGTATCTGCTTCGTCTTATAGATTTAGCGGGAAAATTGAGTTTTGCGGGCTGACATTCGGGTACGATCGCGAAAAGCCAGTTTTGCAGGATATCAATTTATTGATTCATCCCCGTCAAACCATAGCATTAGTCGGGCGATCGGGTTCGGGGAAATCAACATTAGTGAAACTGCTGTTTCGATATTTTGAGCCTAACTCCGGCCGCATTCTGATCGACGGCGAGGATATTTCCAGTTTAAATGTCACTGGCTACCGCAAGCGTTTAGCCATTGTCCACCAAGAAGTAGACGTGTTTAACGGTAGTTTGCTGGATAATTTGACATACGGCAACCCGAAAGCAACTTTCGCCCAGGTTGAAGAAGCTTGTCGCATCGCCAGAGTTGATGAGTTTGTGAACTTGTTGCCCCAAGGTTACTATACCGTTGTCGGGGAACGGGGAATGCGGTTATCTGGCGGTCAGCGACAGCGGTTAGGCATTGCTAGGGCGCTGTTAGTGGATCCGGACGTGTTAATCTTTGATGAAGCTACTTCTAGTTTGGATTATGAGTCAGAGCGATCGATCCAGCTAGCTATGCAGAACATCCTCGGTACGCGCACCACCATAATTATCGCCCACCGCCTGAGTACAATTCGCGAAGCCGATGCGATCGTCGTACTCGACGGCGGTAAAATCGTCGAAGTTGGCAGCCACGACGAACTCTTGAACCAAAAAGGCATTTACCGCCGCCTGCACTCCCTGCAAGAAACTGGCGAATTAGTAAATTAGGAATTCCCACTGAACCCAGACTTCCGGTGCTATAAGAATCCTAGACACACAGGTGGCCAGAAACCTGTTTTTTAGCAAAATATTCCTTGTAACCTGTTTCTTGTAAGGTTCGTAGTGCGGACTTCAGTCCGCTTTCCGTTCGTAGTGCGGACTTCAGTCCGCTTTCCGTTCGTAGTGCGGACTTCAGTCCGCTTTCCGGCGGAGGACTTACAGGCGCGAACTGTTTTTGTTATGGTAATCGATCGGACGCGACATGACTTATGTGTTCAGTCTTGAATGATTAGAGTTTTAAATGTCATGTTGCAAAAAAAGAAGAATCTGCTAGGATGTTTAACTGTGGGTACAAATGGGTCGGTGCCCGAGCGGTTAATGGGGGCGGACTGTAAATCCGCTGGCTACGCCTACGCTGGTTCAAATCCAGCCCGGCCCACCACAATTCACATAAAAGTTAAAAATCAACAATTAAATTTTTTAATGGGAAGTTTTTAATTTTTTACGCCCGTATAACTCAGTGGTAGAGTACCTCCTTGGTAAGGAGGAAGTCATGAGTTCAAATCTCATTACGGGCTTGGCTTTCTAAGACTTATGCCTTGACATTTTTAGAATATCAGCTAATCCCGATTAACGTTTTTCGATAATTTTGTTTATCAGTTTAACAAAAAAAAGCATAACTGCCCCTAATGTTAAGATTTATCAGAAAACTGGGTTGAAAACCCCGTCCTTTTAGGACAGCTTTAATTTCTAGGATCTATTCCTAAAAAATTGCGTAAACTAGAAAGAAGTATAGTATACTATAATAGTCAAGGTTAAACTCCTTTACCATCGTGAAACAGTTAAGACACACTTTTAGGTATAAACCGGGGGACGCAGAGCAGCGAAAACTCTTAAAACAGCTAAAGGGTCAACGCATCCTTTTTACCAGTAAAAACAAAGAACTTTCTTGATTTGTTAAGTAGGGTAGGGCATACCCAAACTCTAGGCTTGTATCCTAGTACGCTTTTGGAGATAGACCCTCTGGGGTTGCTGTGAGTTAGGCTCGTCAATTTGTACTATTGTACGGTTGAAAGGTTTAAGAACTGCCGCAAGGACATGGCGCTTAAAGGTCAGTCGATGAATTAAGAATCCCCACACCTTTAGGTTGGGGAGTGTCAAATCCCGTCTTCGTAGGTTGCCCCTAGGGTTTTTTATTTCATAGCGCCCAATAGCCGATGTAGAGGTTAGATGTCGGTTAACAGTTCGGTGATTTTGTCAGGGCTGACGCTGTAGATGCTAGCCGTATAAGCAATCATTTTAGCGTCAGCCCCTAGTTGTTTAAGCACCTTGATAGCAGAGTTTAGTGGAATAGCTTGGTTGTCTGACTTGGTTAGTAAGTCAATAGTGGTCTGGGTAGTCTGTCGTCTTTTATAAACTGTGTCATTCATTGTTGGGCTATGACCTAAGCTCATAGCGCGAGTTTCAAGACTTATCCCGCTCATCATTCCATTAAGATTACTCAGGTGTCGTAATGCGTGAGTCTGGGTAAACTTGCTCCAACTTTCTAAGCGGTCACGAGCCGATTTGTTGTATTTTCCGACTATTGTATTAGGGTTAGTTGAAACCAGGTTGAGTTCCGGCAGTTTGGCTGACTTGATTTCTAGTTGCTCTATCAAGTTAGCGTGAGTAGGGGGTAACAACGGAATAGTCAAGCGGTAGCCTGTTTTGGTTGTGGTATTCAGTGCAGTTTTATCCCCTACTACGGCAATCATTTTTGTGTTTATAGGGTCACTCAATGCGGGGATAGTAGCACCATCTTTGGTTTTAAACGGTTGGTTTACGTTCTGAATGGCAAACACTTCATGCACTCGCAGACCGTACACTATCTGCATTGAGAACACCCATAACCAAGCTTTTCGAGATTCTAAATGGTATCGCTTGTCATTGGCGGGAATATTTAGTACGTCGTTGCGTAGTTGCAAGAAATCCTCAATTGATACAGCTTGCAAGTCATCACGATAAATGGTTTGCTTGCCGTCAATATTGCTTAACTCCTCACGCAGTCGAGAGTCGCCAATAGTTTCGGCAAGTTTTTTCATCACGGACAAACAGGTCTGACGAGTTTTACTACCTGTTTTCTTGCTGTTAATAACTGACATTACGTCGGTGAGGTTTACTATTGTATCTTGCGGTAGCAGCTTGTAATATTGCCCGTATGCGTCATACCAGATAGATAGATGCGAAGCATTTTCTTTGTCTCGCTTCTGACGCTTTTTAGTGTATCCGTCCCAGTATCCGGCTTCTACTTTTGCGATCGCCTCACCAAACGTTATTAGGTCATTCCTGACGACGTTCTTTCCTAAGATTACATCGTCGTACCAACTCCAGAACTCTGTCTCGCTAGAAAGTGATTCTAGCGCGGTAGCGACTAGATGCGCTTTCTTCAGAGCGTCGGAGACACCCTGCATCGTCAGATTGCACCCACAGGACTTGTTGAATGGTTTGTCACCCAGTTTGAATTGGAGGGTGATGTAAGACCCCTTAGCTTTGGTATCTTTCTTCAACGCTACCACTTTGGGGCTTTCTTTTTGTGCCTCCTTCAGATAATCCAGAACCCGCTCATAGCCAATTAGGTAGTCTCCCCAGGTGCTAACGGTGACTGATTTAGATTTTTCGCTCATTTTTCGCTCATTTTTCGCTCGTTGAGTCTGCTTGTTGTCTACAGCTTACAGCGAAGAACTCGTTTTTCAATCAGATGCGGAAACAAGTCTTCTGAGATGAGCGATATATGGGCTGGAATGTCGTAAACTCATTAATTAAGTGAGGGGGTGCAATTCAAATCTCGCCAAGGGCTGGGAGTAAATTATCTCATAAAAAAAATATATGTGGTTGAATTGCGTGTTCAACCACCAATTCTATTTTTTAAGAGTAGCTTGCAAATAAACCAACGGATCTTCAGCCACCCAACCAGAACCAGAATTGTACCGAACTTCAAAATGCAAGTGAGATTGCGGAATATCCCGTTTTCCCGTCATCCCCACACTTCCCAAAACTTCTCCAAACTGAACTTTTTGACCGACTTTCACCGCAATATCTCTTAATTGAGCGTAGCGCGTTTGCTTCCCCGCTTGATGGTTCACGACAACTAAATTCCCGTAATCCCCCTGCGGCCCCGCAAAGGCAACTGTACCTCCGCCCGCAGCCAAAACCTGCGTACCTTCCGCCGCCAAAAAATCTACACCGCTGTGGAAAAAAAACTCACGACGTACCGGATGCCACTGCCGCCCGAAACGCAAACCTTCCACCGCTGGGGCGGGGAGCGGGAAGCCTTGCACCAACGATGTTGCATCGGGATTTACCGAAGGTACGATCGACCTATTCACCTTTGGCACAAACACCGTTTGTCCCAAAGACCTGCACCCATTCGCCTCAAATAGCAAATCTGCGGGGACTTGATAAACTTGGGCCAATTTTTGCCAATTCCAGCCCGCAGGCACTTCTACGAGCCTGCCATCGTAGGGAGGAATGACGATCGCACTTCCGGCACTAACTCGACCTCCCCGCAACATCGGATTTATCCCAATCAGCGCCGCTGTTGGCACATTGTACTGTCGCGCTATACTTTCTACCGTTTCGCCCTGGAGAGCGATGTGGCGGCGCGATCGAGCCAAAGCCGCCCCCAGGCAATCGCGGGCGGGGTTGGGGGTTTCTAAAGGTGCGCCGGGAGGAAGATTTGCCGCCGTTTTTTCAACAGGGGCGATCGAGCAAATCAGTGCAGAAATGACCCAAAATAGGCGTTTAGAACTCATTGCGTACAGAAAAAAGTATTCATTTCGGACAATTGACAATTTTTTAGCCGAGTGAAAAGGCTTATTTGAAAACTCCAGCCGTACCCCAGACTGTAAATCCCAGGCTAAGCCAAGTTACGATGAGAAGAATTATTAGTTTTTGTCGTTTTTGGCAAATCAGGCAATTTTTGCCCGTGATGCCCCTGTTGTGCCTGCTTGCTAACAGCTATGTTCTTGAGGAAGTGGTACGCCCCGCCCCGCTTCCTTCCCGTCGCCAAGACAAAAATGCTTAATGCCGAACGTGTCTGCGGGGATGAGGTATTCAGCGGGAGTTGTTAAATATGAGTTTATCTTTTAAGCAGTTGACCCTTTATGTCACTTTGCTGTCTGTTGGGGGAGGCATCGGATGGTTGGGGAATCGCTATCTACAAGGCTCAAACAATCCAGAAACCGGATCAGTTTTGCCCGTGGTGCGCCAGCAAATCCCCTCCTATGTGTCTCCTCCTGTTCAGGAAAATCGCCCAGTCGATCGCAGCAATCCCAATTTTATTGCTGAAGCAGCCGAAAAAATCGGCCCTGCTGTCGTACGCATTGACGCCTCGACTAAGGTAACGAATCAAGTCCCCGAAGCTTTCAACAATCCTTTGTTTCGCCGGTTTTTTGGGGACAATTTGCCCAAGCCGGAAGAACGAGTCAAGCGCGGTACGGGTTCTGGGTTTATTCTCACTCCTGATGGCCGCATCGTGACTAATGCTCACGTTGTCTCCGGGACGGATACTGTGAAGGTGACGCTCAAAGACGGCCGCGAGTTTGAGGGTAAAGTGCAGGGCGTCGATCCGCTGACGGATGTTGCTGTTGTGAAAATTAATGCCAAGGAACTCCCGCAGGTGACTTTGGGTCGATCGGACAATATTGTACCCGGACAGTGGGCGATCGCGATCGGCAATCCTTTAGGTCTCGACAATACCGTGACTGTGGGCATTATTAGCGCCACGGGTAGAACCAGTTCCCAAGTCGGCATCCCCGACAAACGAGTCCGGTTCATCCAAACCGACGCCGCCATCAACCCCGGTAATTCAGGCGGCCCGCTACTGAATGACCAAGGCGAAGTAATTGGCATCAATACCGCCATTCGCGCCGACGCTCAAGGCTTGGGATTTGCAATTCCGATCGAAACCGCCAAACGAGTGTCAGATCAGTTATTCGCCAAAGGTAAAGCAGAACATCCCTATCTCGGCATTCAAATGCTCAGCTTGACTCCCGCCACCAAGGCAGAAGTCAACAAACAACTCGATAATAAAATTACGATCGATCGAGGCGTAGCCGTGACGAGAGTCGTGGAAAATTCCCCTGCCAAACAAGCCGACTTGCGCGCTGGAGATGTCATCCAAAAAATTGACGGAATTGCGGTCAACACTCCCGGGGACGTACAAGAACGGGTGGAAAACACTGCTGTGGGCAAAGAACTCGAAGTGGAAATTAACCGTTTCGGTCAAGTTCAGAAAATTAAAGTACGTCCGGGTGCTTTTCCCATATCGGGGAGTCCAACCGGTGGTTAAGTTCAAGCGGTGGAGTTGAAAAACAAATCTGATGCTGGATAGTCCTAGACGCAAAAACCGGGTTTTGCCACCCAAATCATCCGTGTATCGCCAGGTATATACGATTAAAAACCCGGTTTCTTAATTCCCTGTCATAGCATCTAGTAGCCTTATATTGGAGTAAATGTGAGTAAGCGGTAGTATTAGTACCCATAACCGTAACCATCATTTCGGTGGACAAAAGTTATGTCATTCATGTTCTTTAAACTGATTCTATTTCCATCGATCAAAACCTCACAGCCTTTCTTTGTCGGGGTTTTCACCCGCGTCGTATATATGCCAGCTTTCACTTTCTTTCTGTCCTTTGATATAAAAACTTTGACAATGTCACCTGCGGTAACGTGATGAAACACTTCCTTGGCGTTGTGAACTGCCGGGAAACCAGAGGCATTAACGCGCCGTGCTTGCCGATTACCATGACCTTTACACATCACAATCAAGGGCTGATTGGTTTTGAGCTTAATGGATTCGCCTGATGCCCCCACACAGGCAGCGTCAATGCTGTGAGATTTTTCTAGTCCCTGAGAGCAGCGGTTGAACTTGGTTCTACCGCCAGTCCAACAGTTCACCTTTTCACAAAGCGTTTTTGCGACGCGGACAATCGCAAATCGGGTCGAATTGACGGCAGCAGCATCTTTTAACGGTTGCTTCACCTGCTGCAATATTTGATTGAGCAAGTCAGGTTTACCCGACAGGAAATCACGAACATCTTGATCCCCTTTCGCCTGATTGCAGGTGTGACAAGCAAGCGTTAAGTTACTCACTCGGTCACTGCCACCTTTCGATTTAGGGTGAATATGTTCCACCTCTAACGGAACATTTTCCACGCCACAATAAGCGCATTTTCTGCCCCATTTTTGCAGCAAGTATTCACGCATCTCGTAACCCATCAACTCGCCTTGTTGATACTCGGTTCCGTCGATTTCAGGATTGATTAATTTCTGTGTGTCAAACCTCACTTGCTCGATTTCAATGCAGGTCACGGGGCAGTACCGAATGAACCGTTTAATCCAAGTTTCAACCGTTTGAAGGCGATGCCTCAGTGATGGTGCCAACCATCCTTCCGGCTTGGTGCGGTTAAACCGTTTCTTTCGGTATCGCAGATTGCGGGAACGTCTTCCCCGCCTAAATCCTGCGCGACGAAGCAAATTAGATTCGATCGTGTCGCCACGGTGCTGCATCTCCATCCGAAACAGAATTTCATCGCCACACTGAAGAGCGAATCCCGTCCATTTTGCTCCGGGATCGATCTTGATGGAATATTGCTTAGTGACAGGATTTAAAATCTGATTTTGCAGTATTAAAACGTAGGGAACTTGCCGAAAAACTTTAGCTTTTCCTTTAGACTGAAGCTCTCTAGCTCTCGCTGAATGAATCATATCTAAAGGTGTTCGATCGGCATTAAGAAGGAAAACGTAATTTTGCATTTCTGCATCTCCATTGCTGGGTTAAGTTTGCTTTGACAATGCTCTGGTGGCTTGTTATCAAAATCGGTTTTTCACCTTCAGAAACTAGGCAATGTTCCGTTCTTAACCGCTTAGGACTAGCGAATCCTATTAAGGTATTGACCAGTCGAGCGTAGGCAATTAAGCCTTAGTCTGGCGTAGCGGGGGAATCTAGAAAACTACGAATTCCTCGGATTTACTCCGTTTCTTCGCTACTCCGTCCAGGAATGTTTATGTTGTCAACACGTTTCATTTTTCTGGCTTCCCCAAGCCGCCGCTCTTTGTTACTTTTCTTTGGTAGGGTTTGGTTGAATCGAACTCGTGCTTGCTAAATTTTCTTCTAGGTACATCCTCTGCTCCATTTGTCTCAGAAAATAGCCTGTCATCATCGCTGAAGCTAGTAAACCTGCTAAGTTTTCGCGGTCTGTGGTAATTTCGACGTTAAAATTGTCCGAAGGCAAGACGCCGACAAGTCCTTGAACGTTATGAGAGATAATTTCTCTAATTTCTGGGCTGGCGGACTTGGCGATGCGGGCTAGAACCTCCGGAGATTGGTGTTGGAGGTACTTCAGAAGTGGATTGACTGCGGTTTGTTGGGCATTGTCCAGGTCAAAGTCAGGGTGAAAAACCATTTGGCGATTCTTAATTTCTGGCTTGCTATATTCTACTTCAAACTACTCCTCATTGCTTGGGTACAAATTTGCCTGAAAGTCAAGTTGTAATTGTTTGGGCAATTGGTCTACTTGAAAATACCGGTGAAATTTTTCGGTAACTTGTAGCCAGTACGATCGCCCATCCGTTGGCTTTCGTTTCCGCACGAAACCCATTTCTACCAGTTCCTGCACTTGTTGGTAAGCCCCCGAACCCCGCAAATTCACTAAATCTGGCTGCGCGATGCCACCTTTGAGGGCGATCGCAGCCAGCGTCCGCAAAGCTCCAACACCTAATTCTGGGGGTATTAAAGTTTGCATTAAACTGGCAAACTCGTCTCTGAGTTGCAGGCTGTATCCCGTTGGGGTTTCGACGACTTCTAGGGCACTGTCGCGGTGGGATGAGTCAGACATGAGCTCGATAATCGCGTCTTCGGCGGACGATCGATCGCACTTAGCAATCTCGGCAATCTCTACAAGCGACACCGGCTGACCTTTTAGGTAAAGTATGGCTTCTATTGTTGTGGCTAAACGAGTCATTGGGGAATTTGTAATTAGAAATAGAGACGTTGAATGTTGAATTGAGAAGGATGGAGTTATCTAGGAGAACCGAAAAAAAGCAATTAGACATTAATCAATCTAACTGTCTGCCAGTCAGTTCTACAAAAATATCCTCTAAATTAGAAGGACGAACCATCATACCAGTCTTATCCTCTTTCGCATCCAGATAAAAATTCGCTTCTTCCAAAGTCGGGAAAAACTTGTATTCCCAGCGATCGCCTATTTGCTTCATCACCAACCCTTGACCGTGTTCTTGCCGCAGTTGCGCTAGCGTTCCCAATTGAATCAACTTACCGCCGTCCATAATCCCGATGCGATCGCACAAATACTCTACCTCATCCATATAATGCGTCGTCAACAGCATAGTCATCCCCTGCTTGTTCAAATCTAGAATAATTTCCCACAACCTGCGCCGCGTTTGCGGGTCTAACCCTACAGTCGGTTCGTCCAAAAATAAGATTTCCGGTTCATGCAAAAGCGATCGGGCAATTTGCAACCTCCGCTTCATTCCACCCGACAAAGTTTTGACTAAATCATCCCGTCTTTCTGCTAATTCTACATATCCCAACCACTGTTTAATCAACTGTTGCCGTTTCGGGTTGGGGATGTGGTGCATCCGCCCGTGAAACTCCATATTTTCCCATACAGAAAGCTCATTATCAACGCTAGTTTGTTGTAGCACAACGCCGATGGACTGTTTAACTTGCAAGCTTTGACGCATCACGTCATATCCAGCTACCTGAATTTGACCGCTGCTGGGTTTAGTCAGCGTAGTCAGCATCCGAATTGTCGTCGATTTTCCGGCACCGTTGGGGCCCAGGAGACCGAACATTTCTCCGGCTTCAATCGTGAACGAAAGGTCATTGACAACAGGAATTTTGTTGTAGATTTTGCAGGCATTTTGCAGGGAAACAGCGGCAGTCATAGGTATTTTTGTATCAATTATTGCGATCGATCTCTTGTTTCTGGGCCAGAGTTTGCCTGGTCAATCAACCATAATACTTGTGGCGGGTTTACTAACAATCTCAGATTCACATCCACAATAATATCTATCAACCTGCCCCAACCAAACGACAAAATTTGATGGCGGGCAATTCAACAGACATGATATCATCTCTGGATGCAGCAACAAGTGCGATCGACTAAATTTTCTGGTAACACTCATCGTTAAAAATAGCATAAAAATTAGGTTTTTATGCTATTTTTAACGAAGAATCTTGTTAGGGCAACCAATCTGAGTCTCACCCTCAGGTATCAGGCTGAAATTAAAATCAGACTATTCATTACTCCAATCCTCGGACTTCTAGGTAGAGGTCGCTCTCAAACTGTCAACTGTCAACTGTCAACTGTCAACTGTTGAACGCTGGCATTACCCGCTTATTGCGGTTGAGTTAAGTCAGGGGTCAGTTCCACGATCCGCTTGTCAAGTTGGCGCGCGACTGAACTCATTGTTATAGCGGGTTTCTTGCCATCAACATACAGAATCATCAGATAACTTCCTATTTTTCCCCGTCGAAATACCGCGATTTCGAGATTCATCGTCACACCTTGTATTTTTCCTTGATTTGTCCACCCACGCGATACCTCCCCAATCTTTTCTTCTAAAGTTAAATTAGTAAGATTAGTAAATTGATATTCATTCTTACCACTACTGTTTAAACCTTTGGAGAACTCTTTAGCAAAAACATCTTCACGCATATCTGCGTCAAATTTAGCTCGCTCGATCTGGTTGGTCAGTTTTTGTGTAAATCCTAGGATTATTTGAAAATGCTGATCGTCGTTTTTGTTATAACCAAACACACTTGCTGGTTTCAATGTCTGGAGACCGCTGACCAGTTTTTGCATGGTCGGAAGTGGCATCTCTACAAAACCTGCGGGTAAGTCTTGTAAGGTCAGGACTAGGTTGGGCAAGTCCGCTGCGGGAGTTGGAATATCCGCAGATAGAGTATTGGGAAGAGAGCGAATTGGAATTGCGATCGACTCTTTGCCAAGCGCACTGGCCAATCCAGCACTAATGAGCAAACATACCAAGAACACAAGTTTTTTTTTCATTCTTATTGCGGTTGAGTTAAGTCAGGTTTCAGTTCCATGATGCGCTTGTCTAGTTGCCGCGCGGTCGAGCTACTTGTCATAGTGGGTTGTTTGCCGTCGAGATAGATAATTGCGACAAAACTTCCTATTTTTCCCCGCCGAAACAGCACGAGTTCGACATTGATGAGTAAACCTCGTATTTTTCCTTGACTTCTCCATCCACTCGATACATCGCCAATCTTATCTTCTAAACTTAAAGGCATAGCATTAGCAAAATTAAATTCCTTGTTGCTACTGTTTAAACCTTTAGAGAACTCTTGTGCAACTTTCTCTTCACGGACTCCTGCATCAAATTGAGATCGATCGATTGCGTTGGGCAGTTGTGTTGTAAATCCCATGACTATTTGAAACTGCTGGTCATCACTCTTTTGATAGCCAAACACGCTTGCTGGTTTAAAGTCAGGCGTACCAGTGCCCATTCTTTTGAGACTCGCAGGTGGCATTTCTGTAAAACCTGCGGGCAAGTCTTGTAAAGTCAGGACTAAGCCGGACAAGTCTGCTGCGGGAGTTGGAATATCGGCAGACAGAGTATTGGGAAGAGAGCGAATTGGAATTGCGATCGACTTTCCGACAACTGCACCGCCCAATCCAGCACTAATTAGCAAACACACCAAGAACACAACTTTTTTTTCATTACTTCACCCTCTTGCGATTACCATGACCAATCTCTAACTCACTCTACCCCCAAAACGCTATCTTTTACTCTACCGCTTCTAATTCCTCTAATTCTTGTGTAGACTGCCATCCAGCTTGCCAGAGCGATCGATCTTTGAGCTGTTTGGCGTTCAGCCAGAAACGGACATTTGGATCGCAAGCCGCCACCATTTCCGCAAAAACCCATTGACCTTCGTTTTTTCTGTTGACTACTTGAAAGTGCCGCCACCCCCAAGTTTTTTGGTGAGAAGTCCATCGGGAACCAACTAAATAAGGAAATTTTTGTTTTTTCGGCACAGTGTTTTTGTTGACAAATATATGAGAAAGCAAGTTAATTGCATTGACACTCCCCGCCCTATAAGTGCGGGGATTCTAGGTTCACAGTCGCAACTTGCTCAACCAGGGTTGCCCCAAGTAGAGTAGAGGTTACAACTCCCCCAGCGTTACTTTGGGGATGTCCTCCCCTAGATTTTGCTTTAAGCAAAATGTTGATAGCCGCGTTTGTATCTCTGTGCAGGTTACAGCCGCAAACACAAACATGAGTTCTAGCACTCAGAGACTTTCTGACAACTCGTTTGCATTGGCTGCACTCAGCACTCGTGTAGTGAGGGGGAATAGCAACAGCTAGTTTTCCAAACTTGGTAGCAAAATAGTGAATCCACATTCTGAATAGATACCAGCTAGCGTCTGCAATAGATTTAGCTAAGCAGTGGTTTTTGAGCATATTGCTAATTTTTAAGTCTTCGTAGGCTACTAAATCGTTAGATTTGCATACGTTACGCGCCAATCTCTTAGCGTGTTCATTCCGTTGCCTACTTACCCTTAAATGTTTCTTGGAATATCTAGCCCTTGCTTGACGGCGGTTGTTCGATCCTTTCTGTTTTTTATAAATGCGACGTTGAGCGTGCTTGATGTCAGGTTCAGATTTTCTCAAGAATTTAGGATTGGGTTCGTGATATCCGTTGGAATCTGTGTAGAAAGATTCCAAACCAACATCTAAACCGATCTCTTTCCCTGAAAGAGGCTGAATATCTCGACACTCAACATCGACGCAAAACTGACAGTAATAGCCGTCGGCACGGCGCACCAATCTCACTCGTTTAATAGCTACTACTGGATAAGTATGGATGTCCCATTTACCCAGCAACTTTAGCTCTCCGATACCCTTCTTGTCGGTAAAGGTGATACGCCGTTTGGTTGGAATTAGCGACCATCCACTTGTCTTGTACTCAACCGAGCGATTGGATCGCTGAAATTTTGGGTAGCCCTTTTTACCCGGTTTTTTCTTTTTACAGTTGTCGTAAAATCGAGATATAGACAGCCATCCCCGCTCGGCAGCAGCTTGTACTGCCATCGCATTAAGCTCTTTAACAAAGGCGAATTCTTGGCGCAGTTTTGTAGAATACTTGTTCAAAGCAAATCGATCTATCTTGTCTTCCCTTGATGCGTCCATCCAGTAACGAATTGATTTGTTGCGGATGAATTGCACCGTCTGAATCGCTTCGTCGATCGCTCGATATTGAGATGGTTTTGCTTTGACTTTGTATTCAAGGACTAGCATTGATTCTCCCGCGATTTTACGCTTATTCTAGTATACTACAAGCAGAAAAAACTTCCCGTAAAATATCAAAGCCGTCCTATAAGGACGGGATTTGAAACCCAATTTTCTGATAACTTTTTCTGTGGGATGATATTAATATCATAAATAAAAATTGTTCCTTAGTTCAAGTCATTCACCGGATATCCTCCCTCAGAAAGTTCCACATCTCCAACCGTTACCGTCCAGCCCGACTCCCACGCCTAACCCGGACAAAAATTTCAGATTGTTGCCGGCCCTTCTACAAATGCTGTACCGCGTGAAATTCATACCTGCGACAGTTGCTCAGTATTTAATAGAGGAGAACTCCCAACTCTTTACTCTGTCTGCAAGTAGATGGGTTTATTGTAACTTGCAGGAGTTTCGTCGCGGGACTCAAAAATAAAGGCAGTCTCGCGACTGCCCGTGTAATTAGTTATACCTATTCGATAGGGTTGATTTTTCAGCCGATCGACAAATAGCAAATTTATCCAGCACGAACTCAATCTTGAATCTCAAATCTAAAAGCAAATAACCCAGGTTTTAGTTGTGGACAATAACCCCGTTCTGCGAAACTTACTCAAATCTACTTTTAGAGCAGGTTTGACGCTCACTTCCTGTGTCTGCCAAAGCGGTGGGCCGCTTCCGATCCGCAGGCATTTTTCGGGTTCAACTCTCCCTACAAACATTTTTTCAATCCGAATTGTGTCTCATTGACCCTGTAGGGTTCAACAAAAAAGCACTTTTAGACAAGATTGACTAATTTATCTGATTCTGTTGCTGCCCCTTAATTACTTCCGTGTGAAGGCTTGTGGCCCGATAAATCCAGAGGAAGCTGGGGAAGCCGGAGTCGCACTGCATTTGTTTGCAGCCAGAGAGTGATGGCGTGCTTCCGCTGTGGAGTCACGTACTCTCCGGGTCTGATCACGCCAGCACAGACGCCGATGTTTTTAATAAGGGTTTCTCGCTCCGATGAACTTGCACCCTGTAGCAACCTGACTTGGGCTTTGATAAAATCCACGTTCATAGCAGAAAGTAAAAGTAACTAAAGAACTCAGTTAAATAGCGATGCTTTGGTTCCAATTGTAACTCTAAAACCACTTGGTACGAATCCAATTGATTCAAGATCCCCGGGATGGGGATCGGGGCCTCTAGAGCTAGCCAACTTTATTTACTTTATCTGTTTTTGCTAGCAAAAGTGTCACCATGCTAGCAGTTTTGACAGAATTTTCCATAGTTAAGAACTGTTACAAATTTACCTAGCCTCCTACAATAATGCAGAGTTTAGTGCTAACGCTACTCTCCGGGACTCAAAAAATTCAGCACAGTCTCCAGATCCTTGCCTTCTTACGTTTTAGCCTCCCCCATAGGGAAGGGATCGATCGCCAAAAATTCCTCTTACATCGCCCCTCTTAACACCCAGACACTACCACCTCACCCTATTGATTTAGATCCCCGCATATGCCTTGCTGTGGACTATAACTTTAGGCATACGTATTGTTACGGGGGCTACCATAAGCGAGCAAGTGTTAATTCTTGTTTATAGATGATATATTTTTTGGCTATTCTTCCAAAGCCATGATTTGTGTTAATTAAGGCAGCTTTATGATGTCCGCACCAACTAAGACTCGGAACTTCTGAGTCGATACATTTTGCTCTCTGTGGCGATGAATTTGTTTTCTAAATTCATTGGGGACGATCGCACACCGACGACAATTGCGAGTTGCGGCTAATTTTGTATAATTTATAACAGAGTGATTAATTCTAATAATTTAAAAACAGCACAATTTTCAATTTTTTCCCATCCGTCACTCGCTCCTAACAGCCAAAAAGATGGGTCAAACAAATCAATACGGCAATACCCACACCCTCAATCTTTAAAATCCCGATTTCACCTTCGCATTTGGTAGTCAATAGCAGTTATATATGGCGGAATTTGCTAGTTCCTAAACTTAAGAGTAAGTATCGAATTACAGCAAAACAGAAGCAATTAATGCCAAAATAAAAAAATAATTTTAGATTTAAGCTGACTTATTGAGGATTTTGGCATCAATCATTTTTTCATAAAACCATCGTTACAGCCATCATTGCGGTAAAAACAAACCTGGCTTTTGAGTCTGGAGAGGCTGGTCTATGGAGGTTTTGGAAATATTGGACGTACACGATAAATATTGATTAACACGCATCTACAATATGTTTTAGTTTCGCAAAAGGCATCGACCTGATAGCATATAAAATCCCCTCTCGCTGGCTCTGCGAAGGGGAAATAGTCCATGATATTATTGTTTAATACGCTCGATGTGTCGTTATCTTCTTGCACTATCAAGAGGTATGGATTGCTATACCTATCTTGACCCCCTAGCTAAGATAATTTCCCGGTGGTAAACCGGAAAATCATTAACTAAATCAACCTTTTTTCTGGCGTTGCAGCTTAGTTTTCCAATTGGCGATCGCCTTTTGAGCCGGCTCATAACTCTTGGTACCCGACGGCACCAGGGAAGCAGCTTCAACTGCCTCTTTCAACTTTCCTTGAGAGGCACGCAACTGAGCAATTTTGAGAATAGCTCCGCTCCACTCTCCAATCAACTGCTGAGCTTCTTCATGCTTTGGCTGACCGGGCTGAATTTTATTCGCTTGCTGGATGCCTTTACTGTAGGAAGAGGCAGCCCCCCGCTTAATTTGACTCGCAGCCGCCGATAGCAAAGCAGCATTGACATCCTGCTCTTTGGATAGCTCCTCCCACTGAACGATCGCCTGTTTCGACTGATTGTAAACCGCTTGATTCACATCAGGCATTAATTTAGCCGCGCCGATCGCCCCGGAGAAATTGCCCCTAGCAGCCCGCCCGTTAGCAATATCCAAAATCACCAAACTCCAGCGCTCAATATCCTGCTGAGCCTGCGGGTAGAGCGGATCGTTAGGCGGAATCGTTCGAGCCTTAACCACCGCTCGATTAAAACTAGAAGCCGAACCATCCTTGAGGAAAGTTTTTGCCTCAGCCCACACCTGCTGGCTTGAGGGAGGCTGCTTGCTATCAGTCGCTGCTTGTACCGCGCGCGGTTGGTTCTGCGCCACTCCACCACCAGCAGATTTTTGAGTCCCGGGGTTTTGGGCATTCTCAGCAGGCGATCGAGAATCTCCTTCCTGCTGACCGATAAAAATCGATTTGTTCGTCAGAAAAACACCCAACAGCAGCACCAAAGCGGTAGCTCCACTCCACAAAACTAACTGCTGTAAAAATGACTTATCCGATCCCCCGTTATCCGTATCCTCGGGCTGTTGCGAGTTCGGTCGATCGCCCCCCCCACCGCTTCCTGGTCTGACAGCATTCGGCTGCGACACAGGAGTCCTCTCAACCGAGGCATCAACCGCGTTGCGAGTTGCCTCGGGCACCTCCATTTGAGCAGTAGCCACAGCCATTTGCGGGCGATCGATCCCATCAGCCATCGCAACCGTCATATTGCCGTTGCGTCCGGCCAATGCAGAAGTCGGCACCCCAGCAGCATCAGGCAAAATCACCAAATGAGCCTTTCCAGGAGGATTCACCACCATCAAAGGTTCTTGTTTGGGACGCAAATGGTGGTCGCACAGCTCCGGTAGCCGATCGCTCAAGAAACGGTCTAAACCCTTAAGCGTCATGCACTGTCCCGATCGCAGCCCCTCTAAAAGCGCCGTCGTAAAAAATCCTTGACGCAGAGCAGAAGTTTCGCGCGAAACTTGATTCGGGCGGCAAGAAAGCACCGTCGGGATTTCCAGTTCCCGGGCCAGCTCTGCCGTTTGAGTGCCGATCGTTTCCCCCGCCTTCACTGTCTGGCTGCGGTTCATATCCACCAGCACCAACACCGTTTCCGTAGGAGCATTTTTCAGAGTATTCAACAGCAACTCTACCGGAATCCCCGTACCCTGAATGTCAGCCGGATTGCCATCAACAGGCATCAAATAATCCTTACCTTCATAGCTGACACCGTAGCCGCTGAAAAAACACCAAAGTAAATCTCCGTGTTGTAAATGTTCCGCGCAGAGGCTTTCGGTCAATTTCAGAATATTTTCCCGATTCGGATACGTAGATTGACCCCACAGCGACGGCGAGCTATCCGTCATCAACAGACATCCATCCGGCGCAAAACCAGCCTCCTCAGTCAAAAAACCGTAAAGTGCCTCTGCATCCTCTTGTGCATAACTCAAAGGCTGGAGTAACTGATATTGATTGATGCCTATTGCAATACAAGCGTGATGTTTCATCCCATATGCCCTATATATATAGTGGACAGATACATTTAACCCAGTAGAGGCTGGCAATCAGCCTCTACTGTGTATGGCGCGATGTGGTAAGATGCAATCTCACGACTATGCGGAGGTATCTCTCAAAGGCTTTAACAAAATGTTAAAGGCGCCATTTATCTCACGACCAATTGCGTGACCGCATTCAGGGGCAACAAATTGTTTGTTACCTGGTAATTTTGTGTGGCTCTGTCCACACTTTCAACAGCTTTTAGATCTATATTCTTCCATTACGTCTACTACAATACATCCACGTTTAGATGCTTGATGCTTCAACGTTTGAAAGAAACGGTATGCAGCTCATGCTACCATCGCTGCTGCTGTTTTGGTAGCCAACCGACCTTCCGGTGCTTTAGCATCTCGGTAGAGCGACTTTCGCTTAGTCCGCTTACCTCGATCGTTCTTCTTTCTGTTTGTGGCTGCTGACGCCTCGGCGAACCAGGGTTGGATTCGATGGTCAAGCTTGCACAAAACGATAACACATCGCCGTTTAACGTTAAAACGACTTTCGCCTCCTTAGTCAGATAAGTAGTTGTCCGAAGGCAGAACTGAAGTATCTGATACTCCTACTATATTGCAGTCAAAAATTATACCCTCTGCCTGCATTCATAAAATGACGTTAAATTGAATACACAGGTCAGTTTATTTGTTCTATGTGAACTAATTTTCAGCAAACTACACCAAACAGGAGTAAAGCGCCAATGGTCTCTACCGCCCCAAAAGAAATATCCACCCACAGGGAATCGCTATTGAAGCAAAAGCATCCTAAAACTCACAACCATTATAGGTTTCAGGATTTTTTTGCCTTCGATCGCGAGTTTGGTACAATTAACGACTGGAATAAGTCCCGCAACATTTTTACCAGCGAAGACTTCATCATCGGTTTAGTGGAGGGACTCGAAGAAGAAGTAGGCCCGGCGTCCTCTGTCATCATGTATACTATTGGTTGCCAGTGGGGGCTGCAAGATTCCGAATTTTTTCAAAAATGGTTTAGCGCCGAATTCAGCCAGAACATTCGCCAGTCGAATCTGATGTTCCTGCTAGAAACTTGGTGGTGGCCTTTCACTGCTCAAGGTTGGGGTCGCTGGGAAGTTGACATGAGCGATCGCAAACATGGCTGCATCTTCATCAACCTATTTGACTCAGCAGTTGCTCGAACTTTGGGCGACGTAGGCAAACCAGTTTGTCACCTATACGCCGGTTTGTTCGCCGGTTTCTTCGGAGCTCTAGTCAAAAAGCCTCTCAGTTGCATAGAACTCCAATGTTACTCAATGGGAGAAACCTATTGTAAATTCCTCCTCGGCAACCCAGACAAAATTGATGCAGCAGCATTCTGGCTCAACGAAGGTGCCAACGCCCGCGATATTCAAAATCGACTGCAACACGGTGAAATATTGCGGTAAACAACCTGGAAAGGCACATCCTCTGCCCTGCCTTTCCTCCCACCAATTTCGCGATCGCACGCATAGCGACCGATGGTGGGTATCTCCAGGCAGGAAGAAAGATGAAAAGTCAAACTTCATGGTTGGGTAAGTCTGTCCAAGACTTCTTTGGTCACTATAATTGGCTGGGACAACCTTTAGAAACCCAAAATGGCTCGACTTCTGGTCAAGCGCTGAGTTTAACGCGATCGGTAGCAGACTTTTTTCAAGCTATTTCTTGGGAAGGAATTCCCGAAGTAGGCGCCCTACCCCTACCGCCACCCTTGCCAGCAATTTCTATTTCTGAACCTGCCGAAGTCACCATTGACGATCTATTCGACCTCTTTTAATCTGCGTGGGGAATTGGAAATGGCCAATAGTTAATATTGGTTAGTTGTTATTTGTTATTGGTGGTAATTACGAAAACTATTACCAACTGCCAACTGCCAACTGTCAACTGTCAACTGTCAACTGTCAACTGACTTCCTTTTATCAATTACCGATTACCAATTAATTAAAATCATGCACCCTGAGATTGAGGCCCTGCTGGATCAGGCAGAAACCCGCTTTCTAAAAGGCGAAGAACTCATAGCCTTTAAGCGTCAAGCTGCAATCCTCGCCCAGCGCTTGAAAATTTACGAATTTTTGCGAGAGAAGGAAGCAAGCATCTTCCAACCAATAGCCAACAAGCTACAAGAAAAATTCCCCGACGAAAAAGAAGAAAACTTAGAACGATCGCTCAAACACTGGGTTTTAGTCTTGCGTTACTGCGCCATGGCCATGCTGCTGAACGATCGAGATTTTCTCGAACAGCGACTTCTCGACTGGGTTTCCGGTATAGTCGAAGCCCACCAAACTCAAAAAATCGAAGCAACTGTTTGCAATATGTTGCAAACTCGTTTAAAAGAACTGCTTTCCGAGCAAGCAAGAGCATTATTGCAACCATTCTTTGACCAAGCAAAATCAATGATTGTTGACCAAGGCAATAAAGAATAGGCAACAGGTAATACTTTAAAAAATGTAATTCAGGAACCATAAATTATGAGTTATAAGTAATAAATTTAATTTTAAACTTAACCCTCATAACTCCTTTTTTACAAAGAATCAATTGCCAAATCCAAATTTCCTACATCGATAATAATTAACCTCTTCCGTCTTCCTTCCACGTCCCCATTGCCGATTACCGATGATTAATATTGCCGACTTGCTCAAACAGCCCCGCCTCCCTGGAAACTACTTTGCCAGCGATGCCTACGTCCGAGGCGACCTCGAACTAGGCCTGCTCGAAAACCGCCGGGGCGATCGGCTCATAGCCCTCCCAGAAACACTGATTCAAGCCATTTATATCGGCTTAGAACAAGAAACAGGCCAAGCCGCCCGCCTCGTGCTTTTCAACTGCGGTCGTTGGTGGGGGAAAAACTTCTACGTGCGCTTTTGCGAAGAAGTCAGCGAATACTACGGCCAGCCAGTTTCCGAAATGGAAATGGTAGAATTTATTCAGTCCTTGCAACAGTGCTGGAAAACTCACGGATGGGGAAAATTTGAATTTGACCCCAGCTATTCCGAACAGGGATTTTTAATAGTAAAGATTGGTAACTCTCTTTTTGCTAAAACAGCTCCCAAGTCGAAGCGGCCGGCCTGTTATTTAGAAGCAGGCATCTTAAGTTCCTTCTTTAGTCAGCTTACAGGTCGGGAACTCCACTGCCTGCAAACCTCCTGCGAATCCTTGGGTTCGGACTGCAACCGCTTTATTTTAGGACTGCGCGATCGCCTCCAACCGGCAGATTCTATGGTCGAAGAAGGACAAGCTCATGAAGCTATTATCAGTCAGCTTTGCCAAAAAAACTGACTCGTGTAACAGCTATTAGTTTATTGTTAATAGCTATCAGCTAGGTTATTGGGCGGCTATTTTATCCACCCGACGATCGAACATTACAGACAGTTAAATTATCAAAAATCTACAGAGTTTAAAAAATGGCTCTAGCTATTTCAAAAAAGTTTGACTGTAACTCAATAAGCTTGGGTTAGCTAAGCGTTTCATTGCTGTCCCCGCTCCCTTCGGGAGCGATATGTTATGAAAGCAATCACCAAGACTTTCTTGGGTTCTCAAGTAACAACAGGTGCAGGCATAAAAATTATCTTTTTAACCCAAGCTTAAGTAGTTGGACAAGATTAATTACACTGCGATGCTCGCAAAGCTTCCCAAGTAGTAATTCCCGAGCATTTTTTGTGTAATTAATTGTGTCAGGTTACTTATTGGACTACAACTCGCACCTAGACAATTCATGATTTACCTTAGAACAATACTCCGGACATAATTTTGGCTAATTTTAATGCTCAAAGTCCTATCGAGGCAACTGCTGGAACTCGATATTTTTTTTAATATCAGTGGTGGAGCCTAACAAGATAAAAAATTACTCTTGAAGTTTAACGCCAAAAAAACGTTACATAACAGTTCAAAAAACTGTCAGTATTGTTAGAAACTCATAAAATTTAAAAACAATCACAACCTCAAACTTTTTTCTCAAACTTAATGGACGCCAATGAACTTCTAAATCGATATGCAGCCGGCGAAAGAGATTTTAGACAGGCCAACTTGCGCGGCATTGTGTTGAGTCCGATCGATTTATACCGTTCCAGCGATGCCCCAACTCTACGTTTGGACAATCTTAACGAACACCAGCACAGACCATACTTAATCGGTGCTAACCTCAGTCAAGCCGACCTCACAAAAGCCCATCTGAGCCGAGCCAACCTCAGCAAAGCCGACCTCAGCGGAGCCAATCTGACCGGCGCCAACCTCATGGCAGCAAGTCTCAGCGGAGCCAATCTCACCGACGCCAATCTCACCGACGCCAACCTAGCGGGAGCTCACCTGAATTGGGCAAACCTAACAGGAGCAATTCTCCCCAAGGCAAATCTCATAGGTGCAGATATGAGCGCAGCAAACCTCACCAAAGCCGTTCTGAGCGAAGCAAATCTAAGTAAAGCCTATCTGATTAAAGCCAATCTCAACGGCGCAAACTTGAAAGATGCAGACTTGACTCTAGCAAGTCTCAAAGAGGCAGACTTGAGCGACGCACAGCTCACCGGAGCCGAATTGTCCAAAGCCAACCTAGCCGGAGCCAACTTAACCCGTGCCGAACTCAGCAAAGCCAACCTCAGCAAAGCTAACCTCAGGCGAACTAACCTCACTCAAGCTTATTTAAACAGCGCGTGTTTGAGCGAATCAGATCTCAGCGAAGCTTGCTTGGACAGAGCAAATTTGTGCAAAGCAGATATGAGCAAAACCTACCTCAGAAAGATTACTTTGAATGGCTGCCACTTAAGCGGTATCAACCTCAGCGGGGCAGATTTGGGCGGTGTAGACTTGAGCCGCAAACTTTTAACCGGAATTAATATGGCAGAGGCATTGTTGAACGAAGCCAATTTCAGCGGTGCTTATTTGATGGAAGCTAACTTGAGTGGAGCCAACCTCAGCAAAGCCAACTTGAGCGGGGCATACCTGATCAATGCCAACCTTTCTAATTCTTGCCTGCGTGAAATTGACTTGAGCAAAGCTAACCTCAGTAAAGCCAATTTGCGGAAAGCTGACTTGACAGGAGCAAACCTCCGCGGAGCCATTCTGAGTGAGGCGGATTTGGGGGGAGTTAACTTGCTTGGAGCCATTCTTCCTAACGGCAAAATCTATCACGGTTAATGCGATACCAGTCCGCTAAAACAATACAACCGTTGCCCCTTGCTCCAAGCATTTCTGTAATCAGTCATTCCCGCTCGAAAATGGTATGACTTTCCTTGATTATTTACCGACTATAGTGCGGTTGATGTCGAGAATCGGAAAAAATAAGCTGACTTCTTCAGCAGTCAGATATTGTTTTATTACCTTTTTCATGACATCGTAGGTCACGGTCGAACTATTACGACTGTGAACAGCGCCTAAAATACTTTGCAACCAAAGCAGCAGCCGATCGCGCAACCGTTCAGTATCATTAATCAACAGTGCTGTCGCCGAATGCCTCAATACCCGCACACCATCTCCACGGCACTTTTCAGTCAGATCTTGAGAACCGCGGCGATATAAACTAGGGTCGATAGACTGCATTTGTGCTTCCACCTGCCGAATAATTTCTTTTTCAGAGGCTTGAAGTTTTTTATAAGCGCTCATCCGGTGATTTAAAGACTGAAAGTAGTCTTTCAAAAATTGCAGCTCTTCGGCAGTGGCGTAGCGTCCGTCTGCTTCCGTGCTCAAACGCGCAAGTTGGCTCAACATAGATTTTTCTCAACTACTAAAATACAAACATATCAGTTTTAAGCTTCTTTAGTACGAACTAAATATTGTCCTACTTGGAAGCGGGTTTCATTAAGCTGTGTAACGATCGAACGAGTAATTAACTTTCCCGATTCTACAACTACTTGACCCGTAATTGGGTGTAACAAATCTTGCTGAGCTCGGCGACCGATCAGAGCTTCCACATTTTCAATAGCATTAATGTACATCCCGGCAGGTATCTGTACAACGACACCCTCGCCCATAATTTGAGCCTGACAAGCAAGTCGCGAATTGGATGCCGCTGTAGTAATGACCTCCAGCGTCCTCCTCTCGCGGCGGTTCATGTCAGACAAACCTTCCATGCCCTCTTTAATGTAAACGTGGCAGGTAGCGCACATTCCTCGCCCCCCGCATTCCTTAAGAACGTCTAAGTCTTTGGAAAGTAAGGCAGCCAGGATATTCGATCGAGTTTCCACTGCCATTTCCTCGGCAATTGGATCGAGTCTAATAATTTTAACCATATTGATTTTTCATCCTGTCAAGTTCAGTATGCAAGTGCGATCGACATATTCAAAGCCAAAAAAATTTGGCTAACACTCAAAAAAGCTAAGATGGCTTGACGACAGCATCAACTTCTGGCTCTCTAACCCAGATTGCATAACCGCTAGCTGTTTTGGTAATCGCTGTTGAGTCACCCCTATTCGCCAACTTAGCCACGATGGCTAAAACCTTCGATGGTTCTTGGACGGCTTTGAAAAAACTGTAATACTCACAATCAACTAAAATAGCAGCCACAGGCAGTTCCAGATCCGGCACCCGAATCCGGCAAGATTGATACTGACTGCGAAACTCAAGGATTTTGGTAGGTGCGACCGTGCGATCGCTCCTCGGAGGCTGAGAATGAACCTGAGATAACATAGCAGTACCTGGCGATCGATTCAAAAAATTGAATTTTTGTCAGCATTCTTTACATATTTTAATACTAGCTCAAGCTTTTTCTATAATTAGACCGATGCAACATTCTAAGTACCGTATTTTAGGGCTAGTCGGACAAGGGCAATTTGGTCGAGTTTTTTGTGCCAGCGTTCGAGAAACTCCCGCCAAGGACTCCCGCCTCACCAGCCAACTGGTTGCTCTCAAAGAACTCAGCCATCAAAAAGCCCCAACTAGCGAATTTTTAAGAGAGCTGTGGTTTCTGATCACCTTGCAGCACCCCAACATTGTCACCTGCCGAGCTCTCGAACACACAGCCACAGGCAGATACTTGGTTATGGACTACTGCGAGGGAGGAACTCTCCGTAACCTGCTCAAACAAGACCGTCCCTTGCGACTGCTCGAAGGTTTACAGCTAGTCATGGAACTTTTAGCAGGCTTAGACTACGCCCACCGCCGAGGCGTAGTTCATTGCGACATCAAACCCGAAAATATCCTCCTCACTCTAGGCTCCAAAGGTTGGTCGCCGAGGCTATCTGACTTTGGCATCGCCCGCCGACTTCCAGAAATCGGTACAACTCGCCTCCACCAAGAAATTTCTCCCGACGCTACCGTAGGTTCCCCGGCATACATGGCTCCAGAGCGGTTTTACGGTCTTTATTCCCCCATGTCAGATATATATGCAGTGGGAATTTTGCTGTTTGAGTTGCTCATGGGCTACCGCCCTTTCGGCGGAGCCCCCGGAGACTTGAGGTGGGCGCACCTGAATCAACGCTTGCAACTTCCCGACGCCATCCCCGAACCGTTGCAAGCAATAGTCAAAAAATCTTTGGAAAAGCTGCCGGCCCGCCGTTTTGCCAGTGCTTCCCAAATGGCTCAAGCTCTGCGACTGATCATGTACGACCCCGCTGTCCGGCAATTGGGCGACTGCATTGTTCCTTGGGAAAACCCCACAACCAACAACGCTAAAAGCCTGAAGTCGGACACTGACTCTGCGCTGGAAGTCGAAGAGGAAAAATCATCACAGCCGGCTATTAATTTACTTCGGACTGTTCGTTATTCGGTTTTGCAGCCAAAACCGCTAATACTTCCTGCACCGCTGACTGCTTTAATTGCCACGGAAAAGTATCTCTACGCTTCTGTAGGTAAAGAGGTGAAGGTTTGGTGTCAGCCGGGACAACACGCAGTTACAACAGAAGAAATGCCGACTTCTATATTAATGCCGGAAATTGTGCGTGGCATTTTACCTGCTTCCCACGGCTGCTGCGTTCTCACTCAGCAAAAACTTTACTGGCAGGGCGACGATCGATCTGGGGAGCCTCAGTGCCTACTGGATATGGGTTTAAGGCAAGGTGCAGATGCTTTTAAAGCTGCTATTGATTCTCAGGGTCGCTGGTTGACAGTAGCTGTTCCCGGCGAACTGCGTTTTTATGCTTTAGCTGACAATAGCACTGCGGGCGATCGAGAAAAAGCCCTAAAGCCGATCGCTACTGTGGCGTTACCGGAACACTATTTACCAGAATTAACGTTTTTGGATCGACGACACGTTTTAGCCGTTTGGCCAGACAACGAACCAAAAAATCCCCAAACTATTTTTAGAGTTTACACTCGCCGTGGCACATCAGTGGGTTCTGTAAAGTTGTCTGCCAGCGTCGGACAGATGTTGTTGACACCTGAGCCTTATACCTTGCTCGGAATTCCCCAAGGTGGTAAAGCCGCTGTGTTGTCGATGAAATTGTGGCCGCTCAAGCTAGCGCGAATTCCTCTTGAAAGTTTGCCTGTGTCTGCTTGTGTAACTAAGTGGGGATGGGTGTTGGCAGATGCTGGGGGGCAGATAGCAGTGTTAAACAGTCAAGGGATTCAAGTAGGCAATTTTAGTGGCCCTGCCTCACCTCGGGCGATCGCCCCTTGGGGCAGCACAGGTTTGGTGATTGCTGCCAATACTGAGTCCGAGACTCACTTGCACTTTTTAGATGTAGATGTTGAGGAGACTAACCCGCGATCGAATCTCAAAGGCTGATAAATGGTCTAACTGAAAATGTTTGGGGGTGGCTGTAATTAAGGAGATTGTAGTTGCGGGCGATGGATTTGTGTGGGGCTAGGACTTGCAGGTGGGCGATCGATCCGATCGCATACCCCAATCTCCCTGAGTCAAGTACAACGAATGCAGGCACTACTCATATATATATGAATCAGATTGACCAATCACCTAGTGCTGTGGTGAACAGGGTGCGATCGGGCTGACACCGTAACCAAAGTCTTAGTAGCTCTGACTAAATCCAATTATATCCACCTCTGAAGTATTCTACAGACGGCTGTCAAAAACGAGATGGGGGTAAAAAAGCAGGTTCTGGCGTTAAAGCAGATGGGGCGATCGGATATGGGAGCCGGAAGGAACACCCGAAACCCATACGGTGCATGGCTTCAAAAAAAAGTCAAAATTATTTTCGCAAAACGCTTGACAAGCCCTTGCGAAATAAGTATATTAATAAAGCGCCAGAGAGAGAGCGGTTCACACCGCGAACT
>NZ_JAEQDE010000121.1:0-46294 GCF_020737865.1 Microcoleus sp. PH2017_35_SFW_U_B | reverse complement strand
TTGGGGCGACTCGATACAGAAAAAACTTATCTTTAACCAAGCTTGAATATATTGATCGCTCCTGCTCTTGGTTGGCAATCAATTATTCAGCAAGCCCTAATTAGAAATCACCGATTAGAATCTTCAACCCGCGGAGGCGGGTTTTGTTTGTGTAGACGCGGTTTCAACCGCCGGGTAATTAGAAATCACCGATTGGAATCTTCAACCCGCGGAGGCGGGTTTGGTTTGTGTAGACGCGGTTTCAACCGCCGGGTGGATGGGAAATCATGGGATGATTGGAAACCCATTCCCATTCAGGAATCATTGATTTTTGACGGTGGTGAACAGCCTGATTTCTGATATAGTTGGCTACATTGTCGATCGCATCACGGCTAACCGTAAACGCCCCATAACTACCTTGCCATTTAAAAAACACACCAGGTTTAAGTTCGTGAGTTACTAAATGAGAAGAACTGCCCTTAACTTCCTTGATAATTTCAGCTATTGTCAAAGTTGATGGAAAACCGACTAGCAAATGCACATGATCCTCTATACCACCAACAGCAATTACAGTGCATTTTAAATTATTACATTTTCCAATAATGACCGCATAAATTGCTTCTTGAATATCGGGAGTAATCAAAGGCAATCTATCCCAGGTTGCCCAAACATAGTGTACATACAACTGCGTGAAATTATCTCTCATTTTTCATACAATATATGAAATTTATCTTCAACCCGCATACCAGATGAAAAATCACCGATTGAAATCTTCAACCCGCGGAGGCGGGTTTTGTCTGTGTAGCCGCGGTTTCAACCGCCGGGTGATTGAAAACCACCGGGTCAAATCTTCAACCCGCGCACCATCCGGGTTTTGTCTGTGTAGCCGCGGTTTCAACCGCCGGGTGATTAGAAACCTCCGGGATTGATTGACGGCACAATGAAATCATAATGATTATATTCTAATTGAGGCCCCGGCGATTGGAAATCGCGGCTACACAAACAATGTCCGCCTCCGCGGACTAAGAGGGTATTCGGAGATTAGGAATCTGGCGATTGAGGAATTCGGCGATTAGGCCCCGGCGGTTGAAACCGCGGCTACACAAACAATGTCCGCCTCCGCGGACTAAGATTGAATTAATATCACGTTTCATCCCGGATTCGATTATGCAGGAACCACCGCAAATTAAAAATCCCAGCATTACCCTCTATCCTTTCCACTTGCGGGATGATAGCGATGAAGGCTATGACGCAGTAGCCAAAAATGCTCAATCCCTGTGGGAAAATTTAGCAGATAATGTCGGCACACAATTTAACAGCAACGAACTAAAATCTCTCCGAGAAAAGCTAATTTGTTACAAAGACAAACAGTATTATCCTCAAGGCGAACAGGAAAAACCCAATAATCGCGAACTGCTGATTCCCGATGGCAAAACTCTGGATTTACAACCAATTACTCAGCCAGATAACCAGAAACTTGATGGTTCAATTTATGCCCTGCGAATTCACGATACTTATACCGCAGATTTGACATTTTACTATCGAAATGCGACAATCAAAGTAGCTGACTTAAATCAATTAAATCCCCAAGGTTGTTTGTTACCAAACGCAATTAAACCGTCCCTAGGACAAACTTTATTGTTGTACGCCGCACCAGCAGTTTATGGTACTTACCGCAAGCTAGCTGACGAATCCGTTACAGCTTTTGTTCACAATCAACAGCAAGCATTACCAGAGTTTCGCGCGTCAGGGATATTATTTGGGAGTCCGATTTTTGAGTATAACAGCCGCGAAGATGATGCGTCTAAACGATGTCACATTCTAGTATGGTTACAAGACAATCCCCAAACTTTGCAATTCGCAACCTCAACGTTTAATTCTTATTTGATGAATCTGTTGTGTTCTCGTGCTAAAATTGTATTTGTGTATCGCGAAGCTCGGAAAAGATATCGCAATGCACAGAAAATTGTGGGCGAGTTAGAAAAGAAGCTTCCTAAATTCGGTGAAATTGAAAGGGAAGCAGATAGACAAGTTAAGCTGCGGAAGTTAAAGGAATTGCTGGCTGAAATCCGCACCAAAATGTTTGATTGTACTCAGCAAGTGCGGTATTTGCAAGAAGATAGAAATACCATTGATATTAATGCTGAAAATTATGGTGAGACATTGACAAAAATTAGGAATTTGTCCATCGTCGGTGATAATCTGGATTTTTTGCAGAGGTTTCTAGATTTGGCTGAGGATACATATCAGCGGCAAATTGAAATCGATTTAAACTACCTAATTGCTAGTCAAGATTTGTTCCACCAGTCGATATCCACTGTGCGCGGGATGGTGGAAATAGAACAGGTGGAATCGGACAGGGAACAAATGGAATTATACAGGGACGAGGAAGACAATGAGAAAAAGCGCGATCGCCAACTTGAGAATATCATATTCTTTGTCGGAACTGCGATCGGTGGTGGCCAAATCTTCTCCGCAGCCTATCCTCTCATCAAGAAGGAGACACCGATTCAATGGTTTCCCGATATCTCTCTCCCGCTGCATCCCTTTGCTGCGACAATTCTCTGGAGTCTCGTATTTGGCTTAGTATTTGGCGGGTTAATGCTGGGTATCGTCGCCCCGTTGATTCGGAAAATATTTCGATAGTAGCGCTATAATGATTGATAACTCATAACAAATGACTAATAACTATGGTACAATTAACCGCAAAAGTCTCTGCTAAGGAGTTAGCAAATTTAGCCGTAAGTTTGATTCGGAAAACAGGTTGCGAATACGGTGATGTGCGTTTTTGTAGTTATCGAAGGCAGAGTCTCTACGCGCGCGATCGCTCTTTAAGCAATATCTCCGATAATGTAAGTTCCGGTTTTGGCGTGCGAGTGCTGCTAGACGGCGCTTGGGGCTTTGCCGCCAGTCACAGCAAAACACCCGCAGAGGTTGCCAGAATAGTCGCTTTGGCTGTTGAAATCGCTAAAGGCAGCCGCTTGACTCAAAAGGAACCGGTGCGCTTAGTACCCGTCGAAAAATATGTCGATACTTACATTACTCCGATCGCAATTGACCCATTTTCTGTACCCGTTGCTGACAAAGCCGAACTTTTATTAACCATCAACGAGCGACTGCTAGCCCACGATTCACAAGGCATCAAAAAAGCTTATTCTTTTTTGCAGGCAAACCGCGAAGACAAGGTTTTTGCTTCCACAGAAGGCTCGCTAATCGAACAAACAATCTACCGCAGCTATCCGGGTTTGGGCTGTACCGCAATTGCGGGCGGCGATGCCCAAAGTCGCAGTTACGAACGCCCGCCCCTAAACATCGGTTACGAACACATTAATCCCGATGATTTGCTTAGTCAAATAGACAGAGTTGCAGCCGAAGCGATTGAGAAAGTCGCTGCGCCGAAAGTTCCGGCTGGTATTTGCAAATCCCTGATTCTCAAACCTACAAATTTGTTTCTGACAATCCACGAATCAGTCGGGCATCCCACGGAATTAGACCGAGTTTACGGCTACGAGTCAAATTTTGCTGGCACGAGTTTTGCTACTACTGATAAATTGAATAAGCTGCAATACGCTGCACCTTGGGTGAACTTTAAGTGCGATCGCACTCAACCGGCCGGCCGCGGTACAATGGGTTACGACGATGAGGGCGTAAAATCACAGGATTGGTACGTTGTCAAGGATGGAATTTTAGTTGATTATCTCACTGATAGAGAAACAGCTTATCGCCTCGGACGCGGTAGCAGCAACGGTTCTGCTTGCGCTGACAGTTGGTCGAGTGTACCGATGGTGAGAATTCCGAATTTGGGATTGGAACCAGGCCCGGATGGCGGCAGTCATACTGCTACTTTGGATCAGATGATTGCTGATACGGAAGATGGGATTTTAATTGACGGTATTGGCAGTTTTTCGATTGACCAACAACGGCGCAATTTCCAATTCGGCGGCAATGCTTTCTGGAAGGTGGAAAAGGGTAAAGTTGTCGGAATGTTGAAGGATGTAACTTATCATTCGATGAGCACTGATTTCTGGAATCAAGTAGATGCGATCGGGCCTGCTTCCGAACGTGTTCAGTGCGGTACGAATATGTGCGGAAAAGGTGAACCGATGCAGGTGGCTCAAATGACTCACGCTTGTGTGCCGGTGCGGGTTAGGGATATTCAAATTGGGTAATTGGTAATTGGTAATTGGTAATTGGTAATTGGTAATTGGAAGTAACAAATAACCAATTCAAAATTATCAATCCCCAATTATCAATTTCTAATTCCGAATTCCCCATTACCTATTCCCCATTCCCCATTCCCCATTACCTATTCCCCATTCCATCATGATTTTAACAACATCTTCCGCAATTTTAAGTGAAGACCAAGCCTTATCTTTAGTAGAAAAGGTGGTCAAACAATCGGAAGCAGAGGAAGTATTTGTCAGTCTCTATACTGGCGAAGAATCTCTCTCCAGATTTTCGGAAAATCAAATCAGTCAAAATATCAGCAAGACTGTATTTAGGCTCAACATTACTAGCTATTTCGGCAATAAAAGCGCTTCTGCATCTGTGACAGATTTTGATGAAGATACGATCGCCCAAACGGTCAAACGATCGCAGGAATTAGCCAAAATTGCCCCCGCAGACCCCGAATGGATGCCGCTGTTACCCCCTCAAACCTACGATTTACCACGGCCGGCGTTTGATGAAGCAACGGCCGCTGTATCGCCTCTAGCCCGCGCAGAAATGGTACGACAAGCTTGTGCGATCGCATCTCAGGAAGGCGCTGATGCTTCCGGTACTTTGAGCGCTGAAACTTCGTTGTACGCGATCGCCTCGTCAACCGGACTCCGCGCCTGCAACCAGTCTACAGAGGCGAATTTCGGCTTTACAGCCCGCATCGGAGACGGTTCTAGCTGGACGGAAAGCACGGCTTGGGGTATCAATCAACTACCAGTAGCGGCATTAGCAGCGCAAGTTGTCGATCGCGCGAAAGCATCCCGCAACCCCCGCCCCATCACTCCGGGCGTGTATCCTGTAATCTTTGATGGCGCTGCGTTTGCGGATTTGTTACCGTGGATTATTTGGGGTATGGATGCGCGGGCGGCGGATGAAGGGCGATCGTTTATGTCGATCGCAGATGCAGCCGGGAAACCCGCTGGAAACCGCGCTGGTGAACAACTTTTCAGCCCGTTAGTGCAGGTACAGCGCGATCCGAGTCATCCTTTGTTGCGATCGAATAATTTTTTCGGCGATGGATTGAGTAATAGCTATTTGGAAATCATCAAAAATGGCGTTCCTCAAAGTTTATCTTATTCCCGCTACTGGGCGGCACAAAAAGGCAAAGAATCAAAAGGTGCTTATTACCCGATCGCGATGACAGGTTCCGACCAAAGTTTAGCACATTTGATTGCTCAAACCGAGCGAGGAATTTTAGTTAGTCGGGCATGGTATGTCAACTATGTCAATCCCAAGACATCGGAAGTAACCGGCATGACTCGCGACGGTACTTTCTGGATTGAAAATGGTAAGATTGTTTATCCGATTAAAAATTTCCGTTTCAATCAAGTTTTACCTGATATGTTGCGCGATGTCGATGCAGTTACCGAGGCGAAACGTTACGGCGGTAATGTCGTGCCCGGAGTGCGCGTGAAAGCTTTTAATTTCACCAGTATTACTGACAGTTTGTAACTCCATATTTCCCATAATTTGTAGGGGCGGGTTCACCAACAATAATTGCCCAAAACCCACAATCTCGTAAACCCGCCCCCGCCCAACGACAAATTATAATCTACCTCTTCAATCCGATCGAAAAATGCTGCAACTAGACATCCGTGAAGTCAACAACCAACAAGAATTAGCAGAAATGTTCGATCAGCGGTGGTTGGTTTTGCGATCGCCCCTGGGCATGGAAAGAGGTAGCGAAAGGGACGATCGCGAAAACGGTGCTTGTCATATCATAGCAAAGGGCGATCGTACAATTATCGGATCGGGCAGACTCCGAGAATTATCCCCTGAATTGGGAAGCATCTCTTATATTGCTGTACTTCCTGAATTTCAAAACCAGGGAATCGGCACTAAACTGATGGAAAGACTGATCGCGGAAGCTAAGGAAAAGAATTTCAAAACTGTTAGATTAATGTCTCGCATTAACGCCGTTAAATTTTACAAAAACCTCGGATTTATAGAAAAAGACAATCCCTTTGACTACCTGGGAATCCCGCACATATTCATGGAGTTGAAGACGGCGGTTGAAACCGCGTCTATACAGACAAAACCCGCCTCCGCGGGTTGAACACAACGGTTGAAATTAGGTTATTTTATTTAGTCCGCGGAGGCGGACATCGTTTGTGTAGACGCGGTTTCAACCGCCGTCTTATCTCTACGAAAATCCCGAAAAGGATAAATCACAAACCTTGACTCCTCTTTCTTCGAGTAAAAGTAAGAATATTTTACCAAATATTTGACAAACTCTGACTCTTGCTTAGCGCCGCAGGAACCTTTCAACCTGACTGTTTTAGCTTCATCTTTAACCAACTCAGCCCGATAGATATAAGTGCCATCTACGTTTTCAAAAGTTAATTCAGCCACCAAATCATCATTTTCAGGATTTTTATCTACAATACAGCCTGAGACTTTGTAGTTGAACCAATCCCACCCGTAGCGGATGATGAATTCTCGTTCCAAAACCTGAATTTGGTTCGGCAAAATCCCCCAACCCCGATAAACCTGATTCAAACATTCAATATCGCCCGATCGCGTTAGAATAGATTTGAACGAAATGCGATCGAGATTTCCGTAATATCTGCCGTCACGCAAATCAATCGCAGTCGGCGCCATGCGGTGTCCGCCAAAATGACTAGATTTCCAAACACGAACATCACTCAATTCTAACTCCGAAACCAAAGCCGTTGCTTGGGCATAAAAAGGATTGCCATATCTCGCGCAACATCTATCATGACTCCCGTGAGTGCAAACCAAAATATCTCTACTTGGGTTATTTTCAACTTCGCAATCCGGGACTTCTCCAGCTAAATAGCTTTTGACAATTGCCGCTACTTGCTCAATATTACTCGCGTTAAATTCGTATTTTTCGTAGCCCTCAAAAAGTGCTTGACTTTTGTTATCATAAATCAACACTTTGCGCTGATCGGCACATTTAGTTTGGTCGCTATTTATCAACAAAAATCTAATTTTTTGCTTTGAATGCTCTACTTCCTCCACCAAATCCCTGAGATTCTGGGGCACTTGTTTGGAATCAAAAGCTTCTGATTCCCAAGGCAAACAGCACTCAATCAATATATAGGTTTGGTAATTCGTACCAGTACCAATAATATCCTCTTGAACGCATTTAGAAGCATCAGCGCAAAAAAAAGTGTCCGGCATTTTTTACCTCGTTATGTGTCATAAATTACTCTTTTAACAACCCATTCATTACAGCTAGTACCCTTCTCTAGTTTTAACCAACAAAAATCACTCCGTCAACTACTAACTTAGACAAAAGTGGCACTACATCTATTTCCCAATCATAATCTGGCAACCAATCCATCACATCTTCTCCTGTAAAAAATTCTGTACTGAATAGATTGTCCATAAATTTCTCCGTTACTCCTTTCAGAGATACTTCTTTACCTCCAACAACAACTTTGTATCCACACCCGTCAGGCAATTCGCGAATTCTCACCCGCAGAAACTTGGGAATCCTAAACTTAGTTTGAATCCCGTAGGGAAAAATGTTGAACCCTGCTTGATAAGGGAGAGAGTATTTCGCCACTGGTTTTGCTAAACTGTCAAGGTAGCTGCTGTACTCTTCTCCAAGATTTTTACTGTTTGCGTAGCGGTGCAATTCAGTAATTAAATTATTTACACTTACATCAATGGAATCTGGATTTATTCGCAGCGGTAAACTTTGACGCCACTCTTCTTGTTGTCGCAATTCGCCCACCAACCATTCTAAAACGTCAATTCCAGTTTTGCAGTGAATTCCTAATGTTAAATGCAGCGATGGTTCATCTGAAGCAACTGCATAATGCCAATGTCCGCGCGGTATGTAAAGCACATCTCCTGGGTGCAAAGTGCAGGTTAAATATGGTGGAGTTTCTGGTGGCGAAAATGCGGAGGATTTTTGGTCGATCAGCGGGTATTTAATTGTGTCGGCAAATACATACCACTGCTTAATCCCGTCTGTTTGCAAGATGAAAACTTCGTGGGTATCGTAGTGGGAAGAAAACCCCTGTTTTTCCGGCCAAGAACAATAGGCATTTACTTGGTTTGGATAACCTAAGTCTGCTTTTATTTCTGCTGCAAATTCAGCTATTTCTGGGATGAGTTTGTGAACTTGATTGACGATTAAAGTTGCTCCCGATTGGCACAGTTTTATGAGATTGACGTTTTCGCTGGCGTCGAGAACTTTTCCTGCTACTGCTAAGCGAATGTCGGGATATTTTAATTCGTGAAAGTTGAGCAGGTAGTTGAGTTTTTCCCAGGAAAATAAATGTGCAAAGTCTTTTTTCCCTTCGCTGGGAATGACAACTGCTTTGTTTGTCCAGTTGTTATTTAGAAAATCTTCGAGATTGTATGGTTTGAGTAGATTCGCGATCGATCGCATAAATTCTATTGATAAAACTTCTCAATAAATTTTGAACAATTGAATAATTGAGGACAATGCTTTACGCTTGCCCTCAATTACTCCACATTTCCCGACAGACAACAGTAAAATCTACTACTTGTTGCTTGGGGATGCGAAGTCTAACTGAAAAACCTGCTATTACTCGTTGGTAACATCGCTGCCATCGGCATCAACATTAAGCGCAGAAGAGATATTTTTAGCTGTGGCGTGCTTGGCAATTTCCTTGACTTCTACTTGGATTTTGCTAGCGCGGGACAGTTTGAGAGCAGATCCGTTGATTGCCTTTGACATAATGGTCTCCAATTGTTGTATGACACCCATTTAGCTGAAATTTTCCCTGACTGTGACGTTAGGGCTTGAATTCTCAACTTTGACTAGAAGCCTAACATGAAGTCAATAAAATGTGCAAGTAGTTAAGAATACTTTTCAACAAGCGGGCTGCAAGGGTACTTCAGACCCCTTGCTAACCCAGTTGACAATTAAGCACAAATCCTCTCTAGCTATTGATTCTGGACATTCAGTAGTCGCGGGCTAGCCCGATCGCCCTTACGCACATACTGCTAAACCGGCAATCCACTCTTGACAATAAGTAGTAAAAATATCAGTCTTTTGAAACAGAGGCATCTACCTTAAGGTAGAGTGTTGTTTGTGAGACTTACGATTAAAACGAGCTACTATCTAATTTGGGCGATCGAGAAAAACCCATTCCCAATCCCCAACCACCTATAGCGGTTATCAGAAAGATGAGGTATGTTGTTGGGCTTTAGCCCTCTTAGCTTAAGGGTGATAATAAGCTGTCAGTCATACCTCATCTTTTTGAGAAAGGCTATAGCTATTTCTTCCCTCCTACATCCGTTAACATCCGTTAACATCCGTTACATCCGTTACATCCGTTACATCCCGTACATTGCTCGCTGCCGAACTTCCTTCGTAATCATCAATGAATCAATATTTTGCTACAGTTGCGCGCGGTTTAGAAACCATTGCCGCCCAAGAATTAGAAAGTTTAGGGGCGCAAGATGTCAAGCCCGATTTTACAGGAGTTTACTTCGCGGGCGATCGCGCTTTATTGTACCGCGTCAATCTGTGGTCGAGAACTATTTTTCGAGTGCTAATGCCGATCGCCGAATTCCGGTGTTACGACTCAAATATGCTCTACCGCGAAGTCCAGAAAATTCCTTGGGACGAATACCTAGAGCCTCACAATACATTAGCAGTCAACTGTACCGGTGGCAACGAAAATTTAAATCACACCCACTTTACAGCTTTGCAGGTCAAAAATGCGATCGCCGACCAACAGCGCCTGCAATTTAACAAACGTTCCAATGTTGATGTCGAAAATCCCGACTTACTAATTAACCTTCACATCCATCGAGACCGCGCTATCTTGAGCTTAGACAGTTCCGGCGGCAGTTTGCACAGGCGGGGATATCGCCCCGCAATGGGGCTGGCTCCGCTCAAAGAAACCCTGGCTGCGGCTTTGTTAGAGATGGCAGAATGGACGGCAGATTTACCATTTTTAGACCCGATGTGCGGTTCCGGAACTTTGCCTTTGGAAGCGACTTTAAAGGCCTTGAACATTGCGCCTGGATTGTTTCGCGACAAGTTTGGATTTATGACGTGGCGCGATTTTGACGAACCTTTGTGGGATAAATTGTGGGCTGAAGCTGAAAACAGCGAATTGCCCGAACTTAAAGAAATAATCGCCGGGTGCGATCGCGATTCTGATATGTTAGATCAAGCTCGCACCAACGCCCAGCAAGCAGGTATTTCAGGTAAAATCAAGTTTGCTCGTACCGAGTTATCCGAGTTGGAAGCACCGACAGATAGAGGCGTTCTGATTTGCAATCCTCCCTACGGAGAGCGCCTGGGAGATGCTAGCGAATTGGGAGATTTGTACAAGATGTTGGGCGATATTTTCAAGCAGCGTTTTAAAGGTTGGAATGCGTTTATTTTGACTGGAAATAAGGAGTTGGGTAAACAGGTTGGACTCAGAACATCGAAGCGAATTCCGGTTTTCAATGGCTCGATTCCCTGTACTTTGCTCAAATATGAACTGTATTGAGGAGTTCTAGTAAATATCAACTCTAGCTGACAAAATGACGTATTGATTGGAAAAGATTAGGCAAAATGAAAATCTTTGAAGTAGACAGACACAAGCTCATATTGGGAGATGTGTTAGAAGTCCTTTCTCATGAAATTAAAGACAACTCAGTCGATTTGATTTTTGCCGATCCTCCCTATAATATTGGCAAAGACTTCAATGGTTTTAAAGACAAGTGGGAATCAGAGAGCGATTATTTAGAATGGAGTTATACCTGGTTGAATTTATGTATTGATAAGCTCAAGCACAACGGCAGCTTGTATCTGATGGCTTCAACTCAATGTATGCCTTACTTCGATTTATATTTGCGCGATCGTTTGACAATTCTTTCACGAATAGTGTGGTACTATGACAGTTCGGGAGTCCAAGCAAAAAAATACTACGGTTCTCTGTACGAACCTATTTTATATTGTGTCAAAGACAAACGAAATTATACATTTAATTCCTCCGATATTCTGGTAGAGGCAAAAACCGGCTCAGTCAGAAAACTAATTGATTACCGCAAGTCTACACCATCAGTATATAATTCTCAAAAAGTTCCAGGTAATGTATGGGAGTTTCCGAGAGTCAGATATCGTATGCCTGAGTACGAAGATCACCCTACCCAAAAACCAACATCTTTGTTAGAACGAATTGTCAAAGCAAGTAGTAATGAGGGAGACGTTGTATTAGACGTATTTTCTGGGACTTTTACCACATCATTTGTTGCCAAACAGCTTAAGAGAAAGTCAATCGGAATAGAATTACAAAACAAGTATGTAGAAATAGGATTAAATAGGTTACAAGCTACTTATAATGACAAAAAAGAGCAGCAAACATCGGAAATAAATCCTGGTGAAACTTCACCCACACAGTTAACACTTAACTTACAACTTTGATTCAATGGAACACGAGTTTACTAAAACAATCAAGCAAATTTTAGCAGAAAATTTGGGCGCGTCTGGCGAGCAAATATTTACTGGAAGCGAGCTAATTCAATATTTGAATATCAAAACTAAATCTGCAAATAGAGGCTCAAAATCAAGAGGGAGTTTTGCGAATTTATATGCTATCTATGTTTTAGTTGAAGACTATTTTTTAAGAGGTTTTCATCAAAGCGATATGTATTCAGATTATGCAGGTGCAGTTTATACAAATATTTTTAAGAGACAGCGCGAATTACCGTTTGGACAAAAGCTTCAAAACCATGCTTTGAACCACAGGCTTAATGAAGAATTTAAAAGATATTTTCCTACTTGTGACTTTATCCCAGTTCTGAGAAATCCCAAAACTAACAGGTATTGGTTTAACGAAAATTTATTAAAAGTTAAAATTCAGGAAAATGTACATAACATAGCAGAAACAGTAATTCAAATCATTGATGCCTACGTTGAAGCTAAGAGAGATAGCTTTGAAAAATTTCTTCAACTTTGTAAAGAGGCTCAAGCATTGACCCAGAAGCAAGTAATACAATTTATCAAACAAATAGTTGCACCAACTGTAGATGCTAGAATATTCGAGATAGTCAGCTACAGTATCTTAAAATACTACTATAGTGACATATGTATCTATTGGGGTTATGAGCTTGATAGGCTCCAGCAAGAAAATTTACAACTGTTTAAAACAGGTCGGACAAATGCAAATGATGGCGGAATTGATTTTGTAATGAAGCCTCTAGGACGTTTTTTTCAGGTAACAGAAACTGTAGACATGAATAAATATTTCCTAGACATTGATAAAATTGAAAGGTATCCGATAACATTTGTAGTTAAATCTTCAGATTCCGATATTGAGATTAGACGTAAAATTGAAGCGCAGGCTCGAAAACAGTATTCAATAAATGCGATCGTCTCGCGTTATATGGAATGTATAGAAGAAATAATCAATGTTGCTATTCTGATAGACAGATTTGAAGAAGCTGTTGCCAAAGGGTATTTAAATAATATATTAAATGAAATTATCAAGCAGAGCAAATTGGAATTTAATTATGAGGATGATGAAGAAAATTTAGAAATTGAACTGTTAGACACTTCCCTCGAAGATGAATGATTCAATTTCAACTAATATTGTTTGCAATAAGGACTAAAGTCCTTACTACAAACATCACTAATTACTGAAAATTAATGCTCGATTTTGAGCGAAATAATCTTGTCGCCTTGGCGGATCGCATTCACGACAGACATATCCTCAGTTTTGCCAAAAGTTGTGTGAACTCCATCTAAATGAGACTGGGGAGAATGGCAAATAAAGAATTGGCTCCCACCCGTATCGCGGCCTGCGTGAGCCATCGATAAAGTGCCTGCCAAATGTTTGTTTGAGTTGATTTCACACTTGATTTTGTAGCCGGGCCCGCCTATTCCAGTGCCTTTGGGACAGCCGCCTTGAACCATAAAGTTAGGAATGACTCGGTGAAACAATAGTCCGTCGTAAAAACCTTTTTCCGCCAAGTCAACAAAATTTTTCACTGTATTCGGCGCATCCGCATCGAACAGTTCTAAATTGATTGTACCTTTGTCGGTTTCCATAATAGCGCGGGTCATAATTTCTCCTTGCTTCCTAAAATGAGTGTGCTGTCTGCGTTTTAATTGCGGACTTTGGTTTAATAGCGAAAGGTTTTAAGCTGTCGCTATATTTTGACTTTCAGAAGTGTAGCATACTCCGGCAAATCTCATAGGACTTCGGCAGGCTTTCTGAGCAAACCCGGTTTCGGGCGAGATTTGTGGTTAGCAAAGCCAACATTTTCCCAGAAACAAGGTTTCAGAGGGTAAGTGCTATTTTAATTGTCGATCGCTTTTGGGCGATCGGGTTCTTCCTGCATATCGTTCATATTAAAAATGAAAGGAACCCGACTCGAATTGCTACCCATAACCAATACCTTTGGCATCTGAGCGCCGCCGCTTCTCCAAGCTTCGATCGCCTCTTTTTGCAGAACCAAATCGCCGCCTTGAGCCTTCAGAGTTTCCGCCAAAAGTCTTTGAGCTTCAGCCCTACCTTGAGCGCGGTTAATATCAGCTTGAGCCTGCTGTTCAGCTTCTTGAGCAACATAAACAGCCCTTTGCGCCCGCTGTTCAGCAACCTGTTTCTCCTCAACCGCCTTCGCAAAATCTGTGGAGAATCTAATGTTAACAACGCTAGTATCAAGCACGATTACATCATACTTTGATAACCTTTCCTTAAGTGCACTATCAAAGTCTCGTTTCAGTTCGCTTCTTTGAGTAATAGATTGTTCGGCGGTTCTCAGCGCAGCGGCTGTTTTAAATGCTTCTTGCGTCTGAGGAGCAATAATTTTAGAAACTATATTCTCTAAAGTTCCTTGAGTCCTTCTGACATCTACTACTTTGGCAGGATCGAGGCGAAAATTGATCGCAAAACTAGCATTTAAATCCTGAAGGTCTTTAGTAGCACTCTGGGCGGGAACTTCAAATTTTTGCACTGTGACATCGTAGACATCTACCTTAGATATCAGCGGGGGTCTGAAGTGAAATCCCTCTAACAACGCTCCATCAGTCGCTTTTCCTAAAATGCTAACCACCCCTGCTTCACCTGGATTGATGACAACAAAAGAGTTGAAGCCCAGGAGTAGCGCGACTACTAATAGAATTCCAGCGATCGCTGACGTTACGCTCTGGAAACTTTGACTTTTCAAAATATACGCTCCTTTGTGATACATCTATTATAATGGTAATATACCTATTGTGAAAATCATTGTCCGAAAATTTGATTCAAAAGACTTTTACAATCTAGTCTAATGAATTGGCTGGCCTCTAAAATCTCAAATATAAAATCGGTTATGGAAATTGTCAAATATCCTAGAACTTATCACATCGAAGGTTCGCGTTTCCAGCCGGGAGATGAAGACCTCGACAGCGTGCCTTTTAGCGCTATTGCCGATCGCCCTTTAATTATCGAAGAAAAGGTAGACGGCGCCAATACAGGCATCAGCTTCGCGCCAGACGGGCAAATGCTGCTGCAAAGTCGCGGCCACTATCTCACCGGCGGCCCGCGAGAAAAGCATTTTAACTTATTCAAACAGTGGGCTTTCAGTCTCAGCGGAGTCCTGGGAGAAGTGCTGGGAAATCGTTATATTTTGTACGGCGAATGGCTTTATGCCAAACACACAGTTTTTTATGATTTTCTGCCACACTATTTTATGGAATACGACGTGCTGGACTTGGAAACCAGTCAGTTTTTGAGTACAGAAGCCCGCCGTCAGTTGTTAAGCGGAGTGCCGTTAGTGTCAGTTCCTGTTCTTTTTTCAGGAGTGGTAAAATCGCCCAAGCACATGATGCAGTTTATGGACAAATCTAATTTTATTCAACCGGGACATTTGGAGCGGTTGCGCTTGCAATGCCGGGAATTGGGATTGGATGAAGAGCGCTGTTGGAAGGAGACTGATAATAGTGATGTTATGGAGGGTCTGTATATTAAAGTCGAAGCAGATGGAATTGTCAAGGCGCGTTATAAGTACGTGCGCGCTAGCTTTTTGACTGCGATTAAAAATGCGGAGGGACATTGGTTGAATCGCCCGATTGTACCGAATATTTTGCGTCCGGGTGCTGATTTATTTAATTTTAGCTAAGAGTCGGCGGTTGAAACTGCTACACAAACAATGTCCGCCTCCGCGGACGAAGAAATTGCGTTATTAATAAATAGGTGAAACTATGACTGCTTTATTATCACACTCTGCAACTTGGACTTTTCCCTTTTGTCCAGAACCGCCCGATTGGTTCCTAGATTGGGAAAGCATTTACAATCATTTCGATTGGATTCAAAACTTAGAAGGATGCCAGCAAGATCCGATTTATCACGCTGAAGGTGATGTCTTAATTCATACCAAAATGGTCTGCGAAGCCTTAATATCCTCCCCCAAGTGGCGACAGCTTTCTGCGCCAGAACGTTCAATGGTTTTTGCTGCGGCTTTGCTGCACGATGTCGCAAAACCTGCTTTTACAAAGATAGAAGAAAATGGCAGAATTAGCTCGAAAGGTCACGCCCGTCAAGGTGCGAGGATGGTCAGACAAATTTTAGCTCAATTTGACCCGCCGGTGCAGTTTATCATTCGGGAGACTGTTTGCGCGATCGTCCAATTCGGCAGTTTACCCATCTGGCTGCTAGACAAACCCAACCCGCAGCAGTCTGTAATTAAGGCCAGTCAAGTTGTCCGCTGCGATTTCCTCGCACTTTTAGCAGAAGCAGACGTGCGCGGCCGCGAGTGTAGCGACAGACAAGAAATTCTGGATAAAATACAGCTATTTCGGGAGTTTTGTCAAGAAAATAATTGTTTGGATTCTCCGCGACAATTCGCCTCAGACCACAGCCGATTTATCTACTTCCGCAAAGACAACGGAAACCCCGATTATGAAGCATTTGATGATACTCGATGCGAAGTTGTTTTGATGTCGGGATTACCCGGAAGCGGTAAAGATTATTGGATTAAAGAAAATCTACCCAATTGGCCTGTTATTTCCTTGGATGCGCTGCGAAAAGAGATGAACGTTCATCCCGATCGAACTCCCGGAAATGTCATCGTAGAAGCTAAAAATCGTGCGCGGAAATACATGAAATCGGGACGTTCTTTTGTGTGGAATGCCACCAATACGACTAAACAAATGCGCCAGCAATTAATTAATTTCTTTGCTGGTTATCAAGCGCGTATTCGGATTGTTTACCTGGAAGTTCCCCTACAAGAAGTATTGCGGCGGAATCGATCGCGCACAGCAGCAGTCCCAGAAGCAGCCATTCAACGATTGGCTAATCGCCTCGACATTCCCGATCGCACGGAAGCGCATCAGGTAGAGTGGATTGTAGACTTCTTGCAAAAGTCCTTTTAATCAAATGTTAGTAGGTATAAGTTGGTCGCCTCCCATCCCAATTAGCGGGCGAACTTTCTCAAAAGGCACCTCGTATCCGTAAGCAGCAAACGCCTCTACCCAAGCTTGAGCGTGAGCATCTTTGCTGAGTATGAGAGTGCGATTTTAGATTTTAGAGGCGACCCCACGGATAAATTCGGGGGAAGAGAGGATTTTCGATTTTCGATTTGGGATTGATTCCACGGATAAATCACGTGGCGAGTACCACCTGTGAAATTCGCTTGTCAACATCGAGAATTACTGCTTGCAATTCCATAACTTATTGGCTGTTAGTGATGACAATAATTATTGCAAAAATCTCGTTTGTAGTAAGGACTTAAGTCCTTAAATAATTAACAAATCAGGGACTCAAATCTTTCTTAGGTACGTAGTTGCGCTTCAGCGCTCTTTCATAGATATAAGCAAAGAGCGCTGAAGCGCAACTACGTACCTTTATTAAGGTGACAGTTGCGTCCAAGACTTAATGAGTCAATCGAGGGCTGAAGTCCCTACTACGAACCTTGAGTTTTATAATTTTCCTCTGTCCAGCAGCGCGGCAGGACTTCACCGGAGGGAAAAACCAATTTATTCTTCTCAAAAGTAGTCGGCTCTTGCTCCTCTTCACCTGCTTGACTTTTGCCGCCCACCTCTGTTTTTGTAGGGCTGACTAAAGTCGCGATATCGATGATTTCTATCAAGTCGCCGGATTCTTTTTCTTGTAAAAGCATAGTTTCTCCTTGTGAATTAATGGTGAATTATGGTTTGAGAACAACTTTGATGCACTTGTCTTTTTTGTGTTTGAAAATCTCGTAAGCGTCGGGCGATCGATCCAATTTCATACGGTGCGTAATCACGAAAGTTGGGTCAATTTCGCCTTTTTGAACGCGATCGAGCAAAGGGCGCAAATAGCGGTGAACGTGCGTCTGTCCCATTTTGATGGTCAAGCCGGCGTTGCTTAATCAGGGTATGAAAAAAATCAGTTGAAAATCCCCAAGCTTTGTCGATACTGGTTTCTCTGACTGGCATATTAGCCTTTCATACCGTGAATCAGCAACTCCCTATTTTTGCAAGATGTCTATTATCAACTCGCACGTCATTTGCTCCGTGCCAGCAAAGAGCTTTCATTATTGTGTTCTCCTCTACTTAACTCCCAGATTTTTGATTCTAAATCTTAAATTTACTCCGCAGCTAAATCACTTGGCTGGATGCTTTAATTTTAAGCATATAAGATGTGGCATCTCTCTATCCGAGGTATAATTTATAAATCTATCTTTCGGCTGTTTTAAGTTGTAAAAAAGGTAGAGTTTATCCCAGAGTAAATTGCAATAAATTTAGCATTATTGTTTTAACAGCTAACAGGGATGGCTGAGGTTGTTTTTGGCGATCGCCAGTCGCTGCTCTCTCATATCGTGTCCGCTCGATTAACCGCACGCGCGGTTTGTAGTGCGGACTTCAGTCCGCAGGATAAGAGCGGACTGAAGTCCGCACTACGAACGGCACTACGAACGGCACTACGAACCATATAACTGGGCTCGCATCTTGAGAATCGCGCACCCTGCTGGAGGAGGATTAATCGTCAAAAATTGTATCATTAGCTATAGCTAAAAGCCGAGCTTGCGCTAAAGTTGTTAAAGATCAAAATTTATCGATCGCCTTTTATGCCTTACACTGCATCTACCCCAACAGACCCCAGTCAAGCCAACATCCCCAATGCCGACCACCGCCTATTAGAATTCACTAAGCTGACGCCGATGATGCAGCGGTATGTGGAAGTGAAAGAACAGTATCCCCACGCACTTTTATTGTTTCGAGTCGGAGATTTTTTTGAGTGTTTTTTTCAAGATGCAGTGACGATTTCGCGGGAATTAGAACTTGTTTGCACTAGCAAAGAAAGCGGCAAAGAAATCGGTCGAGTGCCGATGACAGGAGTGCCGCATCACGCCCTCGATCGCTATACTTCTGTGTTAGTAGAAAAAGGCTATGCTGTAGTAGTTTGCGACCAAGTTGAAGATGCCTCGATCGCCGCCCGCGAAGGCCGCCAAGTCAAGCGCGAAATCACCCGCATTCTCACTCCAGGAACTTTGACGGATGATGGAATGCTCAAACCCCGACAAAATAACTTTTTAGCAGCAGTCGTCATCGCTGGGGAACATTGGGGATTGGCTTATACTGATATTTCTACGGGAGAATTCGTCACTACCCAAGCCGACAGTTTAGAACAATTAACATTAGAATTGCTCCGTTTGCAGCCTTCGGAAGTCCTGGTTCCGACTAATGCGCCGGATTTGGTGACGATGTTGAGACCCGGAGAGAAATCCGAGCATTTACCCGATTGTTTGCCGAATTCGTTTTGCTATTCTTTGCGATCGCAAATCCCGTTTACTTTGTCCGAAGCAAAACAGCGAATCCTGCAAAAGTTCAAAGTGCGATCGCTCGAAGGCCTCGGATGCGCGCACCTTTCCCTCGCAGTGCGCGCCGCCGGCGGTTTGCTGCAATATCTCGAAGAAACTCAAAAAGAAAAAGCAGTTGCTTTGCAAAGATTGCACACTTACACACTCACCGATTTTCTGACACTGGACTATCAAACCCGCCGCAATCTCGAAATTACTCAAACAGTCAGAGATGGCGTGTTTCACGGTTCGCTGCTGTGGGCTATAGACAAAACCAGCACCGCCATGGGAGGCCGCGCTTTGCGCCGCTGGGTGCTGCAACCTTTGCTCAGCATTAAAGGTATTTGCGCCCGCCACGATACGATTCAAGAATTAGTAGAAAACAATCCGCTGCGCCAAGATTTGCAGCAGTTGCTGCGCCAAATTTACGACATCGAAAGACTCACGGGGCGCGCGGGTTCTGGAACCGCTAGCGCTCGGGATTTGGTCGCTTTAGCCGATTCTCTCTCAAAATTACCCCAACTGGCGGCGATCGCAACTGAAGGAATCTCGCCCTATTTAAAAGCGCTGCAAAATGTCCCGCCCATTTTAGAAGAGTTAGCAACTCAAATTCACGCTTATTTAGTTGAGGAACCGCCGATTCATTTAAAAGAAGGAGGTTTGATTCGATCGGGCATTAATCCCATGCTTGATAAGATGCGCCACACTGCATCAGCCGATCAAGAATGGATTGCCCGTTTAGAGGCTAACGAACGGCAACGCACCGGAATTTCTAATTTAAAAGTCGGCTACAATAAAGCTTTCGGCTATTACATCAGCATTACCAAATCGAAAGTTGACCAAGTACCGAACGACTACACCCGCAAGCAAACTCTCACCAATGAAGAACGCTACAGCACAGAAGAATTAAAAGAAAGGGAAGTGCGAATTCTGACGGCGCGGGAAGATTTAAATCACTTGGAGTACGATATTTTTGCGAAATTGCGATCGGAGGTAGGAGAACACGCCGAAATTATTCGCAACGTTTCCCGCGCGGTGGCGGCGGCGGATATTTTGTGCGGTTTGGCGGAAGTAGCGGTTTATCAAGATTACTGTCGCCCGATGATGACAGAAAGTCGGGAAATTAAAATTATTGAAGGTTGTCATCCGGTGGTGGAAAAGTCTTTACCGCCGGGATTTTTTGTCCCGAATTCGGCTTTTTTGGGTCGGGAAGCAGCGCTAAGTCGCCCAGATTTAATTATTTTAACTGGGCCGAATGCTAGCGGCAAGAGTTGTTATTTGCGCCAGGTTGGTTTGATCCAGTTAATGGCGCAGATGGGCAGTTTTGTCCCGGCGAAGGCTGCGACTTTGGGAATTTGCGATCGCATTTTTACCCGTGTCGGCGCCGTGGACGATTTAGCAACCGGTCAGTCTACGTTTATGGTAGAAATGAACGAAACTGCCAATATTCTCAATCACGCGACGCCGAAATCATTGGTTTTGTTGGATGAAATTGGTAGGGGAACGGCAACGTTTGACGGGCTTTCGATTGCTTGGTCTGTGGCAGAATATTTAGCCAGCGAGATTCGCGCGCGGACGATTTTTGCGACTCACTATCACGAGTTAAATGAGTTAGCTTCTATTTTGGATAATGTGGCCAATTATCAGGTGACTGTAAAGGAATTGCCGGATCAAATCGTATTTTTGCACGAAGTTCACCCCGGCGGTGCTGATAAGTCCTACGGCATTGAAGCGGGGAGATTGGCTGGTTTACCGCCGTCGGTGATTGACAGGGCGAGACAGGTGATGAAGCAGATTGAGAAACATAGCAAAATTGCGATCGGGCTGCGGAAGGGTGTTAAGAAAGATGGTAAAAAAGAGTCGGAGGGACAACAGTTGGATATATTTGACGATTAAAATTGTCCCCAAAAAAGGTTCGTAGTTCCTACAGATTCAATAAAGGTACGTTGTTGCGCTTCAGCGCTCTTTCTGTATATACATGAAAGAGCGCTAAAGCGCAACAACATACTTCAAATTATTTGCCATTTTGCAACTTTCTTACCTCTTTGTGCACGCTCATCCCAATTTCCAGAGCCTCATTTAGCAACCGGCCGTATTCGCTCGCGCGATCGCTCACATCCAGCGCCATCAAAGCAGCTAAATTACTTTCAATATTAGCAAATAACTCGTAACGGCGACCAATAAATTTCTGATTTTCCCTGATAATTCTCTCTGTTTTCAAAGCACAGACTAAACTTTCTCTAGTAATTTTTAAGGCCTCAATTGCATCTTGTCGATTAATTAAATTGGCTTGTAAATTGCCAGCAGCCGTTAGGCGATCGATAATATCTAAAGCCTTAATCACCTCATGATACTTCTCAACTTCATCCAAGAGACCCGCCAGGGTTGCTAAAGGCTTTGCTTTTACCCATTTATAGACATTCCAAACAACAGTAATCGCCAGGGACAAACCCAAAGTTATTTGTAAAACCCGGACAAATATCTCAGCATCGCTAAAACCAACTTGATTTCTATTGGCCAGCAAAGCAACCGGGAGCGAGACAACAAGCGTCACGCAAAATATCAGCAACTCGTGCAACAAAAGAGCAAACAGATTTTTGCCGTCCCGGAGTGTAGCAGGGCGATAAAAATTCCCTGAAAAACCGTCGCTCAAAGCTATTCCGCTCAAATCTTCCAACTCCTTTTCAGGAATTATCAACTCATCCAAATCCGCTTGTATCACTAGGGCAAATCTCCTTAAATTAGCATTAATTAAAATCCTCCCAGAGACCTAATTGAATCCCACAGACTCATATAAAAATTGCTGTCTCGGCTTCGGAACAGTTGAAAAGCTTGTCCCGGTGCGCCAAAAAACGGTCTCAGCGTCCATCCCAACTGACTGCCCACAAACGCATACAGTCCCAACCAAAACCGCAAAATATTTAGCCTGATGTCTTTTCCTTCCGCATCTTGTTCGGACAGAAAGTGCATTCCTTGATAAATGAAGCTGACCCCCAAAAATCCTGTGATTGCCATGATAGCAACATTTAGCAGCAGATAAAAATTGTAATTGGTACTGCTGATCAGAAAAAATAGGCTGACAGGTGCAAATCCAAACAGCAAAACGCTAATCATCGCCATTGCTGTCATCAACAATGTCAAATACTGTTCAAAAGTTCGTTTTGAACCAAACATGACATTAAAAAAGTACAGTGTAGGAAAGCAGATAATCAGCGTCAGTAAGTAAAGCGCTGGCAGCTTGATTGCTGAAACCAGACATTGCATCCACGTACTAGATGCGCCTAATATCGCTCCGTAAATCCCAAAAAATATGGTACTGGAAATTAACAAACCAAAAATTTTAGATTTGAGCTTAACACCGTCGCGAATTTCTTCGAGAAATTGTTGCCGTTCCCGCAGCAAATACATTACTACTGAAAAATATTTCACGGGTTCTCCTTGTGACTGATGCGACTCCGAATCAGTCATAACTCAAGCTGAGTGCGATCGACAATCTTGCCAACTGGAGGCACTCTATGTTAACCGATTATTCTTCCAGATACGGGACTCAGACAACTCCCATTATCTAGGGTTCCATGCACGCCACACCGCTATTGACTCTCGGCTGGATATTTCTAGTCAAATTGTATTCAAATTCTAGTCAAATTGTGTTCAAAAAGGGCGATCGGGCAGTCACTTGATACTCAGTTTGGTCGTTTTGTCGTCAATTTGTATCCAATTTCTAGTCTTTTTGACGCCCCACCCAGCCAAAAAATCGGCAATAAAAAACCCCAAACCGTTGATTTCTCGTTGGTTTGAGGCTTTTTGTTTAATAAGCGGGTGGCGGGAATCGAACCCGCATAGTTAGCTTGGAAGGCTAAAGTTTTACCACTAAACTACACCCGCATTCACACAGAACCTAAACATACCACAAGCTTCTGAGAATTGCAATAGGCCCGTGCAAAATTTCTCAAGTTCTCCTTGAAAGTGGTTGAATAGGGACTCGTAGCCTCCCAAATCCCCTCTTCCACGCTACTAAAGGCTTTACGGATGGAAATAAGCGTAGATTTGCTGCGCCAGACGCGGGCCAATCCCAGAAACTTCCGCCAACTGTTCGGGAGTTGCTAAACGCAGGTAGTCGATCGACCGAAAATGCGCTAACAATAGTTTTTGTCGGTGGTGTCCCAACCCCGGAATCTCATCTAAGCGCGATCGCTTCATTCTCTGACTTCTTTGATCTCGGTGAAAACTCACAGCAAACCTGTGCGCCTCATCCCGCACCCGCCGCAGTAATTGTACACCCGGTTGCTCAGAATTAGTTGGCAGCGGCAAAGATTCCCCCGGCAAAAAAATCTCTTCTCGCTGCTTCGCCAAACTCACAACTCGCAACTCATCTAGCAAATTCATCTCCCGCAAAACAGCCACAACTGCTGACAGTTGACCTTTGCCGCCGTCTATCATAATCAAATCCGGTTTGTCAGCAATATTAGGAGAAACTGAAGACAAATTACTGACTGCTTCCGCTTCTGCTAACTCGCTAAATTCATCTTGCTTCTTGCTGTTTCCTTCTGCTTCTTTGATCCTAAATCGTCTGCCGATAACTTCTGCTAAACTAGCAAAGTCGTCAGAATGACCGGATTTTATTTCAGGATTTTTAATTTTGTAGTGGCGGTAGTGTTGATTGGCTGGTAAACCGTCGATAAATACGACACGGGAAGCTACCGTATCCGAACCTTGAATGTGAGAAATATCGTAACCTTCTATGCGGTGCGGCATTTCTGGTAAATCGAGAATTTCGGCTAAATCTTGCATTGCTTGAGAATTGCGATCGCTCAATCGTTGCATTCTCGCCAATTCATACTCAGCATTGCGTTCCACCATCTCAATTAACTCCGCCTTAGTTTGGCGCTGCGGAGTCAAAATCGTCACTTTTCGCCCCTTGCGGTTGCTCAACCAATCTGCTAATATTTCGCCTTCTGGTAAGTCGTACTGCACAGAAATTTCGCTGGGAATTTCTACGGCTTCGACATTTTGATAATGTTCCTCCAAAACTCGCTGCAAAATCGCCCCGGCCTCTACTCCCCCAAGCCTTGGGGGGGAGGTAAGAGAAGGTTGAGATAATTCTTCTTCCCAGGAATGTAGGGGCGGTGCCCCCGTGCCCGCCCTGGGTATCTCCGCCATAAAGCCCAGTCTGCCGACTAATTGACCTGCACGAATCTGGAATAATTGAATGCAGGCGTGCTGCGTGTCTGCTGCCAGGGCGATCGCATCCCTGGAAACGGTATCATCTGGTAAAGACACTTTTTGACCCGCGCTCAAAGATTGCAAACCCTTAATTTGGTCGCGAATCCTGGCCGCAGTTTCAAAGTTCAAATCTTCGGCTGCTTGTTCCATTTGTGGTTCCAGAATATCCAGCAATTCCTGAGTCCTTCCCTGGAAAATCATGGCTACCTTTTGGATGATTTTTTGGTAATCTTCCGCAGACATTAACCCTTGACAAACACCGACGCAGCGGCCGATATCGTAGTTCAGACAGGGACGGTCTTTAAATAGCGGTTGAGGGCGCTGTCGCAAGGGGAAAATCCGCTTAATCAAATGCAGCGTACTCCGCAGCGCCCCTGTATCGACGTAGGGGCCGTAGTAGCGGTCTTTCGCACTACCCGCGCGGCGTTTGCGGGTGATGAAAATGCGCGGGTATTTTTCCGACCAAGTTATGCACAAATAAGGATATTTTTTATCATCTTTGAGGAGGACATTAAAGTGAGGTTGGTGCTGTTTTACGAGGTTTGCTTCTAAGGCCAAAGCTTCGGCTTCTGTGTCGGTGGCGATGAATTCGATTTCGCGCACTTGCTGTACCATCATCGCGATGCGGGGACTGAGGTTTTGGCTTTCGCGGAAGTAGGAACGGACTCGGTTTCGGAGTTTTTTGGATTTGCCGATGTACAGGATGCGATCGCTCTCGTCGCGCATTAAGTATACACCAGGAACTGCCGGAATTTCTTTGAGGCGGCTTTCTAGGCGTTCTGCATCTTTAATTAGTGGCAGCGTTTTTGTGGACGGCATATAAATTTGAGATTTTATGACTTATATCTACTATTCTAACGCTGTTATCCAAGTCAAGGGAATGAATCACAAATAACGGTTCGTAGTGAGGACTTTAGTCCTCTGATCTTATGCGGACTGAAGTCCTCACTACGAACCTCACTCTCTGGTTTTTAATTATGAGTTTAGTCCTCTGATCTTATGCGGACTAAAGTCCTCACTACGAACCTATTAATGTTTTTAATGATGAGTTTAGTCTTCTGATTGGATGCGGACTAAAGTCCTCACTACGAACCTCACTCTCTGGTTTTTAATGATGAGTTTAGTTTTCTGATGGGATGCGGACTAAAGTCCTCACTACTAACCTATAATGACGTAAGTTCTGTTTACAATATCTGAGATAGAAACTTGCGTGTGCGTTCTTCCTTCGGGTTCTGAAAAAACTCTTCTGGCTTCGCTTCTTCCACTAAAACGCCGCCGTCCATCAACACAATGCGATCGGCAACTTCGCGCGCAAATCCGACTTCGTGAGTCACCACTACCATTGTAATTCCTGTTTGCGCTAAATTTCGCATGACATCTAAAACTTCCCGCACCATTTCCGGGTCTAATGCTGATGTCGGTTCGTCAAATAGCATGATTTTCGGCTGCATTGCTAGGGAACGTGCAATAGCAACCCGCTGCTGCTGTCCGCCAGATAATTGTCCGGGATATTTTTGGGCTTGGGACAAAATCCCGACTCTTTCTAACAGTTGCATTGCTACTTCTTCTGCTTTTTTCTTCGGCCAGCGGCGCACCCATACGGGCGCTAGCATGACGTTTTGCAGGACTGATAGGTGGGGAAATAGGTTGAATTGCTGAAACACCATTCCTACTTCCTGGCGAATTTTTTCGATGTTTCGCAAGTCGTGGGAAAGTTCGATTCCGTCGATCGTAATTTTGCCTTGCTGATAGGCTTCTAAAGCGTTAAAAGTGCGGATAAACGTGGATTTGCCGGAACCTGAAGGGCCCATCACGACGACGACTTCGCCTCGGTTCACGTTCATGCTGACGCCGCGCAGTACGTGAAATTGTCCGTACCATTTGTGGACGTTTTCTGCGACGATTACTGTTTCGGGAACTGTTAGTGTATCTTGCATAATTTTCTCCTTTAAATAATGACGAATAATTATTGCCTGATGACTGTTGACTACTTCAGTGGAGGGGGGGTTTATATATATTTGGGTTGGGAGGGCGGGTTTATATATATTTGGGTTGGGAGTTCTATTTTGTTGGTGAACCCGCCCCTACAGACTGTGGACTAATGACTTTTTTCTAAACTTTTCTCTATTTTGCGGCTGGCCAGTGACATTGAGTAGCAAAATACCCAATAGATGATGCCGACGAATATGTAAACTTCGGCGTACCTGCCGATGTAGGATGGATTTGCTAAAACGGCGCGGGATATGCCGATTAATTCTAACATTCCAAATAGCGATAGCAGGGATGTATCCATGAATAATCCGATGAATTGACCGCCGATCGCCGGAATGACTGTTCGCAGTGCTTGAGGTAGTACAATCAGAATGGTCAATAGTGGTGTGTTTAGCCCGATCGACCTTGCTGCTTCTATTTGTCCTCTGGGCACAGCCTGCAAACCGCCGCGCACGTTTTCAGCCAAGTATGCCGCACTGAATAATGTTAATCCGGCGATCGCTCGAATCACTCTATCCAATTTGGGATATTCCGGCGGTAAGAATAATTGCAGCATGACTTGACCTAAAAACAAAATGCCAATTAAAGGCAAGCCGCGCACTATTTCAATGTACAATGTTGACAGCAGTTTGACGACTGGCAAAGAACTTTGTCTCCCGAGGGCAAGCAATACTCCCAGGGGAAATGAAAGCACAATGCTAATAATTGCTAAAAACAGCGTCAGCACTAAACCGCCCCAGTCATTTGTCGAGACTTCTGTCAAACCTAATCCGCCTTTAATTAGCCACAGAATCAGCGGGAAGGAAAGAGCCCAAATTCCGGGTATCCAGCTAACCCCCCCTCGCCCCCCCTTACCAAGGGGGGGTTGGGGGGGGTTGGGATTAATTTGTCTCGCGGCGACATAGCTGGCGGCGGTTGCGATAATAATTCCTAAGAGGTAGAAGCGAGAGGTAAGGTCGATCGGCGTAATGACCGCACCAACAACGGCAGCACCGAGTAAAATCAGTGTAGGCGGATTCCAAAGACGTTCATCTCGCTGAATATTTCCCCAAGTTAAACCTCCCAATAAGGCAATTATTCCGGCTACTATCCACAGCCGCCAGTAGGATTCGCTGGGAAATCTGCCCACAAAAAATAGTGGCAAGTTTGCTTCTAACACGCGCCATTTAGCTTTTGTTGTGGCCCAAACGATAATTCCTTTAACTGTTTGGAAGGCGACAATTAAGCAAACTATTGTCAGAATGCTGTTGTACCAGGTACTAAATAGGTTTTTGCGCGCCCAATTCCAAGGGGTGGGCGATTCGGTGGCGGGAGGCGGCAGTACGGGGGTTGTTTCCATGTATTTTAGATGTTAGATTTTAGATTGCTTGCTGAATTGCACTTGCTAATATTCCTAATATTTTCTTGACATCTGTTACGTAATATTCTGTCAAGTCAATTTCAATTACTTGTTCTTTGAGTCTTAAGAATCTCCAGGTTTGGCCGCTAGTAACAGCCCCATAATTTATTGTTGCATTTGTGTTGCCTTCGCATTCGTTAAATATTCTAGCTGCTAACATTTGGGCTACACATGGCCCCAAGCTTGCATTAATATCTTCGTTTTGTGCTTCTACGATCGCAATTACTGGTTCGGTAAGCATTAATAAGTATGAAGAACGACTAATCAAAAAATCGCAATTTCCAGCTAATCCTTTTTCGGCATCAACTGTAAAATCTATTCCACAAAAAAGACCAATTTGATGGTTAAACAGTTTTCTAAGTTCGATTAAAATCGGTGCGGTTATCATGGACGAGCGAGACTTGTCAGTATTGCTGCTTAAGGCAATGCCTGCGTTCTCTTTGAGAATTTCTACAAGTAAGGGACTTGGTTCTAATTCTGGCACAGGAGAGAACATATTGATGCGATCGCTAATCGTCAAACCGAATTTTTTTGTTACTGTTTTTAAGTTAAAATCTCTGTAAGTCATTTCAACTTTAGTTCCAGATTATAATAAACTTAACTTTTGACTTCGCTATCCACTGTCAACTGTCAACTGTCAACTGTCAACTGTTATTTACCTTTCCTTAATTTGTACCGTGTGATTGTACCAATTCATAAACAGAGAAACTATCAAACTAATTGTTAGGTATGTTACCATGATAATTAGCATTGTTTCGATCGCCCTTCCGGTCTGATTCAACGTCGGAGAACCCACCACAAAGTAAACGTCGGGATAAGCCACCGCCACGGCTAAACTCGAATTCTTCGCTAAATTCAGATACTGACTGGTTAACGGCGGCACAATTACCCGCAAAGCTTGCGGCACAATTACCATCCGCATCAGGGTTCCAGATTTAAGTCCCAAAGACTTTCCCGCTTCCCATTGGCCTCGCGAGACTGACTGAATTCCGCCGCGGACAATTTCTGCAATGTAACTGCCAGTATACAAGCTGAGTCCTGTCACTAGGGCTGCAAATTCTGGAGTTAATTTTAATCCTCCTTCGAGTTGCAATGCTGGTGTCAGGCGGGGAAAATCTAGTCGGAAAGGCAGATTTTGGGTGATAATCAAAGCTAAGATTGCACTTATGCCGATCGCACCAGCAGCCCAAAACAACTGTCTTCCCGGCTTCGCTTCTTCCACCATCACCCGCGCCCGCCACATCCACAGCCCCGCCGCAGCCAAAACTCCCACAGTTAACAAAATCAACCAAATCTCAAAACCTGGCAAAGGCGCAGGCCAAGGTACAGCAATCCCGCGATTTGTCAAGTAAATCGGGCCGCGCATCTGTTGATTGTCTTCCAGTTTTGGCATGGAAATGAATACTGCAAAATACCAGAAAAATAATTGCAGCAATAACGGTGTATTCCTCAAAATCTCCACGTACAAAGCTGCTAAATTACGCAAGATCCAATTGTCGGAAAGGCGGGCAATTCCTACAGTCAAACCCGCAATTGTTGCGAAAACAATCCCCAGGCCCATTACCCGCAGCGTGTTGATTAATCCGACCAAATAAGCTTGTCTGTAACTGTTTTCGGGACTGTAGGGAATTACGCTTTCGCCGATGTCGAAGGATGCTTGGGAATTGAGAAAGTCAAATCCAAATGCAATTCCTAGTTGCGCGTAATTGGCGGTGAGGTTGTCCCAAAGAATAGCGATGACTGTTATTACTAAAATTAGGGCGATCGCCTGTCCGGTTATTTTCCAGAAGCGATCGTCCCGCAGCAGTGTTGATATATCTTTAATTTTGAATGATTTCTCGGATTTGCCCGGTTGAGGTTCTGTGTTCATAACTTAAATTATATTTCATTCAATCTGCTGCGTATGTTGTGTACCTAAGAGCGCTGAAGCGCAACTACGTACCTAAGAGCGCTGAAGCGCAACTACGTACCTACTGAAGCGCAACTACGTACCTAAGAGCGCTGAAGCGCAACTACGTACCTAAGAGCGCTGAAGCGCAACTACGTACCTAAGAGCGCTGAAGCGCAACTACTTACCTAAGAGCGCTGAAGCGCAACTACTTACCTAAGAGCGCTGAAGCGCAACTACGTACCTAAGAGCGCTGAAGCGCAACTACGTACCTTTGTTTAAGTGGATTTTTCTGTTTGTAGTGGCGCAGACAACAGGGCTCAAGCGCAACTACAAACCTGTTGATTAGCGGAAGGGTGGCGAGTACAGTAAACCGCCATCTTTCCAGAGTTTGTTTTGACCCCGGTCTAACTTAAGTGTACTTTTCGGGCCGAGGTTGCGATCGTACATTTCCCCGTAATTCCCCACTTTCTTCACAACGCGGACAGCGTAGTCGTTGGGGAGTCCGAAACCTTTACCTAAATCTCCTTCTTTTCCTAGCAAACGTTTGACGTTTGGGTCTGTAGTGCTGGCGACAGTTTGGTCTACATTTCCTGAATTAATTCCTAAATCTTCAGCTTCAATCGCCGCAAAAATAATCCATCTCACCGCATCCGACCATTTCGGATCGCCGCTTTTCACCGCTGGGGCTAACGGTTCTTTTGACATTACGATCGGCAAAACAACATTATTCTCAGGATTCGGTAGAGTTGTGCGCTTCGACACGAGTTGCGATCGATCGGCTGTAACACCTTGACAGCGACCTTCTTGATAAGTGCCAAAGGTAGTATTCGCATCTTCAAACACCACAGGAGTGTATTTAACTCCTAATTTTCGCATTTGGTCGGACAAATTTTGTTCGGTACTCGTACCTGTCTGCACGCAGATAGATTTGCCCGCAAAATCTTTTAAACTTTTAATGCCGCTATCTTTTTTGACCATGATGCTTTGAGAGTCATAAAAGATTATCGGGGCAAATTCCAAGCCGGTAGTGCTGTCGCGACTCGCCGTGTAGGTGGTATTTCGGCTGAGAATATCGATTTCTCCAGCCTGCAAAACTGTAAACCTATCTTTGGCGTTGAGCTTTCGGTATTCGACTTTTTCGGGATCGTCAAATATAGCCGCAGCGATCGCCCTGCAAACATCTACATCCAAGCCGGAGTATTTGCCTTTTTCGTCTACAAAGCTAAAACCCGGCAGTTCGCCACTAACGCCGCAAATCAATTTGCCGCGGCTGACAATTGTATCTATGCGACTCGGGCCTTGTTGCGATTTGCCTTCAGCAGTGGTGGCTGGTGTTTGACCTACTTGTGCCGATCGATCCCTACAAGATGCCAGCGGTGCCACAAACAACACACTTGCCAGCAACAGAAATCCCAATTTACGCATACATTTTACCAGTAGAACACTTTCTCGACGATCCTAACTTGTCGGTGTCGAGAACTGTTGCGATCGGCAATCTAGAAAACCTCACCATTTCAAATTAACCATTCTCAACCCGGTGTCGCACCCTGAAAAGCGCACCGGCTAACCGCCTATTATTTTTTTGCCCGCTGCGGGCGATCGACCTTTCCTGTAATATTTATCCAATTTTGATTTAATGCGCTCAGAACCGCTCTGGTGCTAGGCGCTGCTCGGCTAAATCGCGGATTAGCGACAGCCGAGACTCGATGTACTCGTTCAACAAATCTGTTTCGTTGCCATTGAGCGCAGAGTTCATCTTCAATTGCTTCAGCAGCCACTGTACCAGGGTTGCATCGTCCAAATTGACTAACAGAGTCGCTTGGGTAGTTTCAATTAAAGACCAGAGTTGGCGTAACATGACTGGAGTCATAAAACCTCGTTGAGCGTAAATACGCACTTAGTGGGCTGGCTGGGCGATGGGTTGGTCTTAGTGTTTCAAGCCGATAGACGAAAAGTAGCCGTCTTGTCATCGGCTTAATGATTATTTTATATTTGACCACAATAACTTAATATAGTAGTGTCAAAAGCTACAACACACAAGATGTTATAAGAATTTCCAATCTCGTCACATAGAGATAAATATCTTGATAAATTTTTAAGAATCTTTACATAAAGACCGGGCGGTTGAAACCGCGTCTACACAAACAAAACCCGCCGACGCGGGTTGAAGAGTCGTAGCGTAGCGGGGATCCATCCATCGCACGCACATTCTCTCAAATTCCATATTTCTTAGTCCGCGGAGGCGGACATCGTTTGTGTAGATGCGGTTTCCAACCGCCGTCCTGAGAAAATTGAGCGATTAAGCAGATAATTCAGCAGCGGCGTCCGCGGAGGCGGACATCGTTTGTGTAGATGCGGTTTCCAACCGCCGTCCTGAGAAAATTGAGCGATTAAGCAGATAATTCAGCAGCGGCCAACTTTTTAACCCCCGCTAGAATTATTTCTAATTCAGCGATGATTTTCGTAGCGCCCTCCAAATCGTTGGATTCGGCCAGAGTTTGAAGCTGAGCAGCCATCTGGGGCATTAACCGCACCGCCGCCGTAGCGCTGACACCTTTAATTTGATGCGCGCGGCGGGCCAGTGTCTCCAAGTCTCCCGAGGCGATCGCACTTTTAGCAGATTCTAAATAACTGCCAGTATCCACCACAAAAGCTTGCAGTATTTCCCGCTCAAAATCTAAATCAGTGCCGGCAATTTCGTGCAAGCGTGCCATATCAACTACGCATTCTAGATCCGAAGCAGAGTTTTGGACTTCCTCACCCTTAAACTGAGGAATTTCAACTTTTAACTGTACCGACCAATTTTCTAGTACAGATTTTAACTTTTCGATGGAAATAGGTTTGCTAATATAATCATCCATACCCGCCGCCAGACACTTTTCCCGATCGCCCTTCAAAGCATTTGCCGTCATCGCAATCACCACCGTCTTGCGATCGGGCTCCCTCGAACCAGCAGCAGTGCCTGTCGCTTCCATGCGGCGCAATTCCAGCGTAGCTTCGTAACCGTCCAAAATCGGCATCTGACAGTCCATCAGCACAATGTCATACTTTTTGATAGCCAGCATCGATAGCGCCTCAGCGCCGTTATTTGCCACATCCGTCGCACATCCCAAAACCTTGAGTTGATTCAGACCAACTTTTTGATTGATCGGAGTATCTTCAACTAACAAAATCTTTAAGCTAGCTAACTCCCGGTTGTCAATAGAGGAGTCTGGATTTGTCGTTGGATTTGCCAGCCGTGAGTCAACCACTGCACCCGGGGCGATCGCATTTACCAAACACTCAAACAGCCGGTGAGCTTTCACAGGTTTAGTTAAATAACCGCTAAAACCAATATCTACCAAACGTTTAGCCTCCGATGTCTGAGTAATTGAAGTCAGCACCACCCAATGCGTCTGCTGCATTGCCGGCTCAGCAATCATCAAACGTTCCAGACTTCCCGCCACCATTTCCGGCAACTGAATATCAACCAAAATGATATCGTAAGGGGATTTTATGCTGACAGCTTTGTACAGAGATGCGATCGCCATCCAACCATTCTCAACCTCATCAACTTCCATCCCCCACAAAACAGCCATTCTCAGCAGCACTTTTCGCACTGTGGGCTTGTCGCTAGCAACTAACATTTTCTGCCCCGCCAGCACCGTTTGCAAATTCACTGAGCACGCTGTCCCAGCCCCAGTTAAATTTTCCTTAAGTGCCGGCACAGTAAACCAAAAAGTCGAGCCTTTACCGGGGGTACTTTCCACACCAATTTTACCCCCTAGCAGCTCCACCAACTGCTTAGAAATAGCCAGACCCAAACCTGTTCCACCGTACTTTCTCGTAGTAGAAGCATCAACTTGAGTAAAAGATTGAAACAGCTTTTTTTGGTCTTCGGCAGCAATCCCAATCCCTGTATCTGTGACCTTGAACAGTAGGAATAGCGAGCGATTGATTCCTAGTTTTAATGGTTGGATATTCTCTAATTTTTTCTGGTCGTCGCTGGCTGCCAATATCCCAGGAATCCTGCCAGTTGAAACCTCAATTACTATTTCTCCTGCTTCCGTGAACTTAATCGCATTGTTAATTAAATTAGTGAGGATTTGCCGCAATCGTGCTGCATCCCCTTTAATTTGCAGCGGCACGTCGGTATCAATCAGCGCCACCAATTCTATACCTTTAGTTTGTGCGGGAGTTGCCAACAAATCCAGCACTTCATCCAGACAGATACTGAGGTCAAATTCGATGGTTTCTAAGCGCATTTCTCCAGCTTCCAGTTTGGAAAGGTCAAGAATATCGTTAATGATGGACAGCAAATTTTGACCGCTGAGTTTCAGCGTCTGCACAAAGTCTAGCTGTTCGGGAGTAAGATTTGTTTTCAGCAGCAAATCTGTCATCCCCATCACTCCATTCATCGGAGTGCGGATTTCGTGACTCATATTTGCTAAAAATAGTGACTTCATTCGAGACGCTTCCAAAGCGGCTTCTCGGGCTTGCTGCGCTTGCTCAAACAGAGTAGATTGCTGAATGGCGATCGCCAACTGCACGCTCAACCTTCCCAGCAAATCCACCTCAGAATCAGTCCAAGCGCGCGGGGCACTGCACTGGTGGGCAACCAGCAACCCCCACAACCGATTTTGACGCTTGTCCAAACTCTCGATCTGCGACTTAATTCTAGGAGTTTCTGGCGAATATTCTATTGCTAATTCCTGACTTTCGTCGCCGATAAAAATTGGTACAACTAAATTAGCCCTTACCTGCAATTTCACCAGTAAATCTCGGTGAATCTGGCTCAAATTAGCATTATAAATATCTTCAACTGCTTGAATCTTGCCAGCCCGGTACATCGCTTTGTAACTTTCCCCAAAAGATTTTTCCTGAAGTTTTCTGCCCAGCATAGGCATCCAATCAGATCCTACAGATTCGACAACCACAATCCCTGTGTCATCGGAATCAAAACGATAAATTACCGTGCGATCGGTTGCCAGTAATTGCCGTACCTCTTGTACAGCCGTGCTCAGAGTTTGAGTGAGGTTGAGAGACTGTCGCACTCGCTGGGCGATCGCCGAAACTAGCCGTTCCTGTTCTGCCTGTTCCAGCAGCATTCTTTCAGCTTGCTTGCGTTCTGTGACATCGCGAATTACCGCAGCAAAGCACAGCGGTTCGCTGGTTTGAGGGTGCTTGACCAGAAAAGCATTCATCACAACATCAATGTGTTTTCCAGTACGCAAGTGCTGCATTTTACCTTCTCCTTGCCACTGGCCCTGACTGATAATTTTTGGCAAAATCTCTTGACTAAATTCCTGTTTAAAAGTTTCGCCGATATAATCCCATATTTCCGTATAAAGCAATTCCGAAATATTCTCTATTCCCACCAGTTTTCGTCCGGCTTCATTAACAAACAGCGTTTGCCCTTCGAGAGTAGCCATACCAATAAAATCGCTGCTATTTTCAATCAGCGACACAAATTTTTGTCGTTCTTCTTCACCTTTTTTGCGTTCAGTAATATCGCGCTTAACGCAGACGTGACAAATTATATCGCCGCTGTTGTTAATCACAGAGTATGCCGCCACCTCGATCGCCAGCGTGCGACCTTTTTTAGTAAAGTTAGTAATTTCGCCCCGAAAAGTTCCAGTTTTCGCTAAACTTTTGGAAATCGCAGAAAAGCGTTCCCCCGCCACCAGCGGCGGCGTTTCTATTTCTAATTCGGCGTCTGTATATTCTAATAGCGATTGGTGAGCGCGATTTTGTTCCAGGAAAAACCCATCAGCATCGATAATCACCATCGCATCGTTGGAGTTTAAAAATATTTCTCGGTAAAGTTTGAGTTTTTCCTCAGCTAGCTTGCGTTCGGTGATGTCCCTTTTGACGCTGACATAACAAACTACTTCCCCAGCATCATTGAGAACCGCAAAAGCCGAAAGTTCCACCTCAACTATTCCCCCTTGCAAATCCTTAACACAGGTCATTTCGCCTCGGTAACTCCCTGTTGCGACCAAGATTTGCAGCACCGATGCAAATGTCTCTTCTCCCGTATGAATTGCAGGAGTTTTACCCCACAATTTTGATTCACTGTAACCCAGCAAAGCCGTGTGAGCTTGATTTGTTTCCAAATAATAGCCTTGCGGGTCTAAAATGGCGATCGCATCGTTAGACTTTAAAAATATTTCTTGATAAAGTTGCAGTTTTAACTCAGCTTGTTTGCGATCGCTAATATCCGTGAACAAGCCATAATAAACTATCTCTCCCGATCCTTGCATTTCCGGTTGTGCAGCCCCTTGAATCCATTTAAGTTTTCCAGAGGGAGTGATAATTCTGCCTTCCCACCGCCAAGGCTGCAAATTTTCCGCAGCCAGCCTTACCGAGTTCCGAAAATCATCTCTATCTTCGGGATGAATCATGTCAACAATTGCACGAATATCCTGCTGAGCCACCTCCGGTTCTATTTCATACAATTCTCGGCAGCCCGCGCTCACAAACGAGAAGGCTATCGAGCCATCTAGATGCAAGTCAACTTGATATACCGTACCGGGTACGCTAGCAGTAATTTTTTGCAGTTTGGCTTGGCTTTGATTCCGGGCTTCATCTGTCGCCTGCAATTGAGCAATCTCCCGAGAAATACCCAAAATCCCAAATATACTGCCATCCGCATCGCGCAGGGGCAGTTTTTGCGTGTCAAAGACCTGCTGTTTGCCACCTGCACAGGCGATCGCCTGGTAGGGATTGCGAACCGTCTCCCCCCCCAGCACAGCTCGATCGTCCTCGCGAATGCCTCTAATTGAGCCGTGGCGATCGCCAAATACTGCTGGTTCTGAAAAACCTAATTCGATATCATCTTTGCCAATAATTTCTTCAACCTTTTTCCCCAAATATGCAGCAAAACTTTGATTGACAAAAATGTATCTAAAATTTCGATCTTTCGCAAAAACTCTATCCGGCGCACCGTCCATTAAAGCCCGCAACAATAGCTCTTGGCTTGACCCATCTAGAGCAAAATTATTTTGAACAGTTCCCTTGACATCCGTCTGTTTAGCTGCTAAATTAGTTAACGATTTAACACAAATTTGAGCGACAGTGTGGAGCAAACAAAGGTGTTCAAAATTAAAAGCAGTTCCCTGCTCTGCACCGATGAAAAATACTCCCAACAATTCTTCACTGTCCTCCGGGTTAGCCGGTGCCATCAACACCGACTTAAACTGAGCAATTGGCCCGCCAGCGATGTTGTACGCCCAGTCTCGACTTCCGGCCAGCCATTGGGTGCGAGTAGCTTGCAAGCAGGCTGCTATTTCAGATTTGACCGATTCAGTTAACGGGTGTAAGTGTTGCAGGTAGATGCGATCGTCCGGTAGAGTTAAAAGTGTGATCGTCTCAGCAGGAATCAGGCGCCCGAGATGTGCCAGACAAGCAGACCAAATTTCATCAGCAACCGCAGCAAGTTGTACATTCTCCGTAAGTTCGTTGAGAACTTGCAGTTCCAAGGTACGCTGGCGGACTTTGGCCTTGAGGCTGGCGGCTAGGATTTGCATAGTGCTCACCACACTGGTTTCCTTATATTATAATTATTCATCTTCAAAGTTTTTTAAACAATCATCTTAAAATACATCCGGCAAAAAGACAACTTTTTTATATTTATATAACTTTTAATTGCTAAAAAACCAAAAGCGCGATCGGGAGCGAAGCGACACCGCAAGGCACCTGCTTCGCTCCAGCAGCGAGGTTTAAAGGCGAAATTATCCCATTAAAATCACGTTATCGATCACGTGAATGACACCGTTGTCAGCTTCGATATCGGCCGCGACAACAGTAGCATTCTTCACCTCAAAACCGTCTGAACAATCAATTTTAATCGGCGAACCTTCTAAGGAAGTAACAAAACCGAGTTTTGCCAAATCTGCCTTCATAAACTTGCCGGAGACGACGTGAAACATCAAAATCCTGCTCAGTTGGGGGACATTCTGCACTAGGGTTGTGATAGTTCCCGGTGGCAATTTCGCAAAAGCATCGTCAGTAGGTGCAAAGACAGTGAAAGGGCCCGGACTTTTGAGCGCATCTACTAAATTAGCTACTTGCACCGCCGTTACCAGGGTTTGGAACGAACCCGCACCTACGGCAATATCAACAATATCAGGCATTTGGTTCTACCTCGTTTGGCAAAAAAGTTCTATTAAGTATCGTAAACTGATGCGTGCAACAATACCTACTGTATTTGTTGAAAATTTTGTAATTCGTTTGATCGTTCGGACTTCAGTCCTCTCTTTTTTTGCGGACTGAAGTCCTCACTACGAACCTAATAATGGTTATTTTACACATAAAATTACTAACCAATTTGCACTTTAACGGCGCGATACTTTGAAATTGCTACAAGACTGCTTGCGGTTGGGATACCAAGATCTCTGTTGCTAAATCTGCTATTTCAGAATTTAGGTTTTCTTCCTTGTAAATGCTGAAACTGCCGTACAAAATTGAAATTTCAAAAATGTCTGTAGTAATTACAGCAGGCTTGCGGTGTTCCGGTTCGCCCAAAGAAATTCCTAAAAATTCTGCTTCAAGTTCGCCAACTTCCTCTTCATCGTGTACAGTCCACCCGATATCGCGACAGTCCTTAAATGCCAGAACATAAGGCAATCTTTCTTCTGGATTGTAGACGCATTCGATCGATACCTCGTTTCCCCACGAAGAGACCTTGACATTGGTAATTAAAGATGTAAAACCACCCAAACCAAGTAAGTTATAGTCATCCTTCCAATCATTCATTTAATTTTTCTCCCGTATTGTGAGTACCTGGAATGAAATTGCCAAATTCGTCTCGCGTTCGCAATAAATGACCATCTCGATCGAGACGGAAACCTTTGTTGATATTTCTGCCGTCTGAGGCATATTTCGGTGCTGGCGTTCTAATCACTTCACCGTTAGGACGGATCGCGAGTGTTGACTTATCCAGAAATTTATATGCAACATAGCCATCTCTAGTAGTTCTGATTTCTGCACCCAGTCCACGCAAAAAGTCATCGACTTCTTGGCGAGTCATTCCGGTTAAGTCTCCAAATTCCGATGCAGTTCCATTTCATCCAACTCCCTAGTTCAACTTTGACTACGCGGTTCTTTTCCGCTTCCGCTTTAGGCAAAGTCAGGTTTAAAACCCCATTTTTGTACTCAGCTTGTACGCTGTCATTTTGAACTCGTGCAGGTAGGGGAATCACCCGGCGGAAGGAACCGTAAGCTTCCATGCCCGGAATTTCTAACTTAAGGTGGAATTTTAGATTTTAGAGGCGACCCCACGGATAAATTCGGGGGAAGAGAGGATTTTAGATTTTCGATTTGGGATTGATTCCACGGATAAATCACGTGGCGGATACCACCTGTGAAATTCTTGGTCATCGAGTTCGGCGGCCGGTACAAAAGCCACACCGTTAGATGCGCGATCGGTTGCCGGAGTTAAGCTATCAAACAACCGATTCATTTCTCGCTGCAAGGAGTCCATTTCCCGCAAAGGTTCCCAACGAATAAGTGCCATAATTGATACCTCAAATCTCTTAAGTTTCTAAAGGTTGAGAAACACTTGATTCAACCTGTATCTAATATATTTAAGATCCAGAAACTGTGGGATGCGGTTTTCTGGAATTTGCCGATCGCATTTCCGAACATTTGCGATGGTTAATGCTGAGCCAGCCCAACAATTTTAGATTTTAGATTTTAGATTTTAGATTTTAGCAGTGACTCGACTGATGAATCTGGTAGCTGGAACTGAACTCTCTCATTTTGGCTCTCCACGACTCCTGTGGGAAAGCAAGTATCCGTTTTTAGGCGAAGTCAGTCGATTTAAGATTTGACTCCACTGCTGAATCAAAGGACGAGGAACTTCGATCGAGAATGTTTCGCAGCAGGCGGCGCGATTCAAGCGCAGCGCAACCCAACAATTTGAGATTTTAGATGCGCGATCGAGAATTCCCCACCTAAAATCTCAAATCCCAGATTTCAAATAGAAACACCATTAACCCCACCGTGAATGCTGATAAGAAGCGTAGGTATCAAACAAAGCACCCACTAAACTAAAAGCTAGACCAATCACCAAAAATCCCTGGAGGGGACAGCCGCTGCCGAAAGTGGCTAAAAACTGCAAAATCTGGTCTTCTCCAGAACGACCGACTGCTTGCAAAGCAGGCACAAGACCGATCAACGAAAAGCTAGTCAATCCCGCGCCGATTAACAATAAGGGAGCGACAAAGCTCAAGAGGCCCGTCAGCAGTAAAGAGCGAAGAAAATTAGGAAATATGCTCATAAGAGTCAGTAAATTCAGCTAAACTGCCGAAAGGTGCAAGTAAAATAAACTTGTCCTTTTCTACGATAGGCAGCGATCGCCCTCAGTGGCCAATTCTGTCAGAAATCTTAAATCTTAGAGAAGAAACTTGTTTAAGATTTGTAGATAGATTTCATTTTTGCAGTTGTTCTACAGTCAAAGTCCCTTGAGCACAACTACACCATCAAGCCTCAGTTTGTGGAGTCAGCGGTTACTGGCAGCCATTTTATTGGGCGGCCAAGTCATGCTGCACTTGCTAACTCGCAAAATTAACCGTCGCAACACCCTTGACCAAATGGCAGCAGTTGGCCCGGAATCGCTGCTGATTTCTTTGCTGACTGCGGGTTTTGTCGGCATGGTATTTACGGTTCAGGTAGCCAGGGAGTTTATTAACCTCGGTGCCGGTAATGTCGTCGGTGGCGTTTTGGCTTTGTCTTTGACTCGCGAACTCGGCCCGGTGTTAACAGCCGTAATCGTTACGGGACGGGTTGGTTCGGCTTTTGCTGCGGAAATTGGCACGATGCAAGTCACAGAGCAGATAGATGCCATGCTGATGCTCAGAACAGACCCGATCGACTATTTAGTAATTCCCCGCGTTTTAGCTTGCTGCTTGATGCTGCCAATTCTGACAATATTGTCCCTCGTCACGGGCATCGCCGGCGGGATGCTGATTGCGACGACAATGTACGGCATCTCTCAAAATGTGTTTTTAGAATCAGTCCGCCATTTCCTGAGTCTGTGGGACATTTGCAGCGCTGGTATTAAGGCTTTTGTGTTCGGTGGTTTGATTGCTGTCATCGGCACTAGCTGGGGTTTGACCACCACCGGCGGCGCCAAAGGCGTCGGCCAATCGACTACCACAGCGGTGGTGACGGCTTTGCTGGCTATTTTTATTGTTAACTTTTTCCTGACTTGGCTGATGTTTCAGGGTACTGGCTCTAGCGTACTCAAAGGCTTGTAAGCTAGGAAATGGATAAAATATAAATAATTGGCAACATTACTTTACTACCCCCTGATTTAAACCCGTGACTACAACTACCTCTGGGACTGCGCCCACAGATACGATCGAACTTGCACCGAGTTATGCGATTCCCCTAGTCCTGGTACTGGCCTCTGTACCGCTGCTGTTTGTGCAGAAGTGGGTAAGTTTGCCCCTGGCGCTGTTCGGCTTGTTTCTGATGTACCAAGCCGCCACTATCCGGCTACAGTTTACCCTAACTGATTTGGACATTTATCGATCGCAAAACTTAATCCGCCAATTTCCTTACCGACAATGGCAAAATTGGCGGATATTTTGGCCTGCTGTGCCGATTTTGTTCTATTTCAAAGAAATTAACAGCATTCACTTTCTGCCGGTTCTGTTCGATCGTAAAATGCTACAGACCTGCTTAGAACAGCGCTGTCCCCGTCAAGACTAAACAAGTTGTTAATTTTAAATTTTTAACTTCTTCTGTGCCCCACGCCGAACAAATTTCCTATGAATTCAGACGAATCTCCCACCCAAAAACCGCAATCGCAACCAGCCGCTGATGGCGAACCAAATTTGCCCGTGAATGAGACGGAAAACCAATTGCCATCTCAAATACGGAAATTGTCGATCGCCCAAAACGATCTCACATCGCAAATTCCTCCCGAAATAGACCCCTGGGACGAGGAAAACCCCCAAATCACCCCTGTGGTGGACGCAGCGGGCGCGATCGCCCAAAGTTCGCCAGAAACTGAGGATAGCGAATCTGAAAGTGCGATCGATCGAATCGAACCCGAAACAGACTCCCAGCCAACAGCAACCGCAGAAACGGTAACGCCCGTACCAGAAAATGTTACCGAAAGTTTGGCAAATAGAGTCAAAGCATTGCAACAGCAAGAAGAAGATTTGACCGCCAGAATTGCCAGCTTGGAAGCTGACAAAGCTAAGGCGTTAGAAGCATTGGGCGAGGCTCAAGCATCGATCGGGCGTTTGGTACAAGACGGCTTGATACAGCTAGATCATCGCAAACAAGCGCTGCAAATTGAAGTAGAAAAACTCGAACGCAGGCGCGATCGAATTCAAAAGGAAATGCGAACTACTTTCGCCGGAGTTTCCCAAGATTTAGCAATCAGAGTTCAAGGTTTCAAAGACTATCTAGTCGGCAGTTTGCAGGATTTAGCAGCTACCGCCGAACTCTTAGATATGACGCCGCCGGTGCAAGAAACTTCCAAGCAAATCTCTGTTGAGGAGTCTCAATCCTCTTCCCCGGTAAATCCCAGATTTGCTGAACAAGGATTTCAAGAACAAGCCAAACAAATTCGCCGCACCCTAGACCAATATCGCACTCTCCCCGACTATTACGGCCCGCCTTGGCAACTCCGGCGCACTTTTGAACCCATCCACGCCGAACGAGTTTCTAACTGGTTTTTCACCCAAGGAGGAAGAGGTGCATTGCGAACTATGGGTTCGCGGTTGCAAAATATCTTGATTAGTTCGACGATTATTTCTGTACTCAGAAGCGTCTACGGCCCACGGGTGCGGACATTGGTGCTCGCGAACAGTCCCGAACGTTTGGGTGAGTGGCGCCGGGGTTTGCAGGATTGTTTGGGGATTACTCGCACCGATTTTGGCCCGGAAGGTGGCATTATTATGTTTGAGTCTGCGGAGGCTTTGGCCCAAAAAGCCGATCGACTCGTGAGAGATGGTAAGTTGCCTTTAATTGTGATAGACGAAACAGAAGATTTAATCAGTTTGTCGATGCTGCAATTTCCGCTGTGGTTGGCCTTTGCTTCCGATCCGCAAACTTTAACGACTTCTAAGGATTTTTAAAGAAGGAAGAAGGAAGAAGGAAGAAGGAAGAAGGAAGAAAAGACATCTTCAGAAATTAGTTTTAATTTCTTGCTATCCAATAACTAAAAATTAATTTAGGGAGATGTCAGAGGGCGGGAGATTAAAGAATAATCGTTAAGTTTGTAGTGAGGACTTTAGTCCTCAAAAGTAATGAAAGAGGGAATTTATTATGGGTGTGTGGTTGAGTTTAAATGCAGCATTGTTAATCGCAGCTTACTTGCTGGGTTCGATTCCAACTGGGTACGCTTTGGGTAAATGGATGCTGGGGATTGATATTCGGGAAGTAGGTTCTGGTTCGACGGGGGCGACTAATGTACTCAGGACTTTGGGGAAGGGGCCGGGGTTGGCGGTGTTGCTGGTTGATGTGTTGAAGGGCGTAAGTGCGATCGCTCTGATCCGCTACATCTACTCTCTAGAGTTTACCAGTCAGCTCGCGATCGGCGCCCATTTAGAAAATACAGCAACAGTCATTCCTTGGATGGCAACTTTAGCGGGTTTATTTGCAGTTTTGGGCCACAGCAAATCAATCTGGCTGGGGTTTACCGGCGGCAAATCTGTCGCTACAAGTTTGGGAGTTTTGCTCGGTTTGTACTGGCCAGTTGGGTTGGGAACTTTCGGAATTTTTGGAATAGTTTTTGCGGTGTCGCGAATTGTTTCTTTGAGTTCGATTGTCGGATCAATTAGCGTAGCTGGATTGATGTTTGTGTTAAATCAGCCGCTAGCTTATGTATTGTTTGGACTGGCGGGCGGCGTATTTGTAATCGTGCGGCACCGCAGCAATATTCAGCGTCTGTTGAACGGTACTGAACCGAAAATTGGACAGAAATTGGAAACAGCAGCTAGCGAGTAATTAGACCAGAGTGCGATCGCTTTTTATATCGTTTCTGCTGTCATAGGAATAATATCATTCCGAATGCAGTGTGAGCTTAATATAGCCTTTCTCAAATAAATGAGGTATGCCCAATCCCTCCGCTTCGCTTCGCCCAATCCCTCCGCTTCGCCCTATTTGGTCAATGCCCATACCCTATGAGCACCGCACTGTTACTTAGAAAGGCTATATCTCGCGGCTGTCATCCTCGCGAGCGAGGAGAATCGCACTGTGGTATAATTCCCTAGTTAGCGGATTAGATATCAATTAGTCCCCATAACAGACCGCAATTCCAGCACAAATCCGGGCAAAATATCTTCCCCTGAGAGCGTAACAGGAGACTGCAATATTTCTATTTCTCGATCGCTCCTATAAATCTCCACACTCCGGGTTTGCGGGTCAATCAACCACCCCAAACAAGCGCCATTTTCCCGATATTCCTGCATTTTTTCTCGCGTTTCTTTGATAGAATCAGTAGGAGAGCGCAATTCCACAACAAAATCAGGACACAGTGGGGGAAATTTTCTTCTTTCCTCAGCAGTTAAAGCTTCCCACCTTTCGCGTTTTACCCAAGAAGCATCGGGAGAGCGATTACCACCATTTGGCAGTTTAAAGCAAGTAGAAGAATCAAAAGCAATTCCTAAATTTGGATTTCGGCGACTCCAGGATTGCAGTTGATAGGATAAATCCATATTGCGATTTCCCGTTTCTCCTCCCGTCGGTGGAACCATCAGCAGTTCTCCTTTGGCATTTCGTTCAAATTTATAATCGCGGTGATGTTGGCACAGTTCGTAAAACTGATCGTCTGTTAACTCGATCCACGGACTTAAATCTAATTTTAAAGTCATCATGGCATTAACACCTATTTCCCTAATTCTTGAGAGCGCAAACAAGCTGCTTTCACTGCTTCGATCGCGGCAGAACGAAAGCCACTGCTCTCTAATTTAGCAATTCCGGCAATAGTTGTGCCGCCGGGACTTGTCACCCGATCTTTCAATTCTGCTGGGTGCATCCCCGTTTCTTGCAATAGCTTCGCTGTACCGAATACTGTTTGGATGGCTAATTGGGAGGCGATCGCCCGCGGCAGTCCAGCACAAACTCCGCCATCTGTCAAGGCTTCGATAAAAATCGCCACATAACCAGGGCCGGAACCCGAAAGCCCTGTCACCGCATCCAGCATACTTTCGGGCACTTCGACCACTTCTCCCACAGCCTCAAAGATCCGCTTTACCAATTCTAAATCGGCTGGTTGCACAAGTTTTCCTGGGGCGATCGCACTCATTCCCGCGCCTACCGTTGCCGGAGTATTTGGCATCACCCGCAGCACTACTCGCCCCGGAAACGCTGCTTCGAGCTTGCTCAGGGGAACTCCTGCCAAAATCGACACGATCGCAGCTTCTGGCTGAGAATTAGCTGTTTCTCCATTATTTGCTTGTTGGCGATCGATCCCCACGGCCAATTCCAAAGCTACTTTCTCAAAAATTTGCGGTTTAATCGCCAAAAACAGCACTTCTGTAGCGGTAGCAACTTCTAGATTGCTGGCTGTTGTTCCAATTCCGTAGGTTGCCGTCAAAAATTCGCGCCGTTGCGGTTGCGGATCGCTCACCAATATTTCTGATGGTAAATAAACTTTTTGTGCTATTAAGCGGGATAAGAGAGCTTCTCCCATTACTCCGCCGCCGATCGTACCAAATTTTATCATAGTTATTGGTTATTAGTTATTGGTTATTGGTTATTGGTTATTGGTTATTGGTTATTGGTTATTAGTTATTAGTTATTAGTTATTAGTTATTGGTTATTGGTTATTAGTTATTAGTTATTAGTTATTAGTTATTAGTTATTAGTTATTAGTTAACAGTGCGTTGTTTGTAGGATGCGTCACTTTCGACTATCTAAAACTTCCATTTCTCATCTGGTAGCGACGCACCTTACTATACTGGTTTTTTGAATGAATTTCTGTCAACAACTTTTGGAGTCAACTGTCAACAGCCAACAGCTTTCGGAATCAACTGTCAACTGTCAACTGTCAACTGACTACTGAGCCATTTGAGCTTGTTCAGCCGGCCAGACTGTCGGTGCGGGAGCAGCCGCAGCAGGGCGCGGGCGGCCTTGAGCTGGGGGCACTTCGTGAACCACACCAGACTGAGTTCTTACTTGCACGCAGCTAGGCGTAAACAAGAAAATGCTTTCGCCAATACGCTCTTGATGACCGTCAAGGGCATAAGTACCGCCCGCCACAAAGTCCACAGCTCTTTGCGCTTGGTCTGGATCCATCACCGTTAGGTTCAAAACAACAGATTTGCGTTCTTTAAGAGCTCGAATTGCTGCCGGCATCTCTTCAAAAGTGCGCGGCTCCATTACTACTACTTCCGAAATCCCGTTCATAGATCCAGGCATTCCAATCACGTTATTCATTACTGATCCTACTCCCCCGGTTGGTGCAACAACATCTGTACCTGTCGATCCTACTACTGACCGCTCCCGCATTCTGCGATTTTGGCGGCGTTCTTCTTCTGCTGCGGCGACAGCAGCAGCAGAAGTGGAAGTGGCGGAGTTTGGTTCAGGCTGTTGGTAGGCGTTCGCAAAGCGCTCGCTTTCGGTTTCGTCGTACTCGTAATCGTATTCAGGCTCATTGTTGAAGCCTACAAAATCTCGTAGCTTAGAAAAAATGTTCACCATTTAAGCTCCTTCACGACTGTGCTGCCCCGACTATACTCGCGTTGCGGGTTAGCCGCGGGTCGTTAACTACTGCTACACAAAACTTAGCTAAACTTTCTCAAGTCTCACTATTCAATCAAGATTGCTCTTGAAGGGTTTGCTTCCTGCTTCACCCAAGGGAGTCGGCTCGCAACTTGTCCACAGGCGTAAATTCGGATGTAGCCCATCCTAATCCAAAAAACAATTCTAGCGGTCGC
>NZ_JAEQDE010000120.1:0-16799 GCF_020737865.1 Microcoleus sp. PH2017_35_SFW_U_B | reverse complement strand
TATTCCTGTAGTTTTAGGACTGTGGACTAAAATTACTAACGTAGATGTCTAACATTGACTACTTTTGGGTAGCTTTGTCCAGGTTTTTACGAGCGGTTGATGCGAGGAAAAAGGGTGCAAGGTATGTCGAAGATAGCCATAACCATCTTGTTTTTTGAACCTGTTTACAATATTTGTACTTGATTCCGGGAAGCGGTGTCTCAGTCTAAGCGCACTCGCGATTGATGCTCCCGATAGCTTTGGTTCACGAGATTCCGGGTTTTGTGAAGATACCGCCACGTGCGCGTAAGGCTTCGGTGTGGGTTGTTGACGATCGCACCTGAAAAAAAATGTTGCTTGCTTCAAGACAACAGGCAGGACAAAATTCTTGCTTGACAAAAATGAGGCTAACTGCTAATAATATCAAACCCTAGAATGAAGCTTAAGTGCTTGAGGGGTATCACTACCACACTGTGATGTCGATCGCCGACTAATTTAAGGATTTCTGCATTTTGTGACAAAAACTCAACCTTTATCCGGGTATACACTGCCAGTATTTGCCTGTGCGGCCGCACTTGCAGCTTTGCGGTGCTTGCGCGTAGGTACTCAGTCTGTAGGTAGCGTATCAGTAGATTTACTGGAACCGCCAATTACGGCAGAAATTGCGATCGAACAAGCATCTGTACTCAAAACTGGTACAGCTTTAGGCGTGACTCGCTCCGATCCGGGAGACAACCTCGATCTGACTCGCAATACACCCGTTTGGGCAATGGTGGAATTGCTCCCAGAGGCGGAGGGAGAGGGGGAGCAGATTGTGATTGTCGGGGGCGAGGGAATTGGACATCACAAAGTAGGTGGTGGAGCGGCAATCTATGATTACGCGATGCGACTGCTGCGATCGAATCTGAGCCGAGAACTCGCACCGGGAGAAAGAATTACTGTCACGCTGATTCTGCCGTCAGGGCGCCAACTCGCCACCCGCACTTCTAACGAAGCTTTCGGCGTCGTCGAAGGACTTTCGCTGCTGGGTACAACTGGGATTTCTCAACCCCTGAGCGCCCCCGGACAGTTGGAAATTTACCGCGAACAACTGCAACAAAAAGCCGAACTGTTTGACACTTTAGTCTTCTGCATCGGCGAAAATGGCTCCAATTTGGCGCGACAACTGGGCATCGATCCGCAGCGGCTGGTGAAAACGGCTAACTGGCTGGGCCCGCTCCTGGCAGAGGCTGGATGTCAGGGCGTGCGATCGATCTTGCTGTTTGGCTATCACGGCAAATTGATGAAATTGGCGGCGGGGATTTTTCACACTCACCACCACCTCGCTGACGGGCGCCGGGAAATTTTGACAGCTTTCTGTGCTAAAGCTGGAATGCCCGCAGATGCGTGTTCTGCGATTTTTGCTGCGGCGACAGCCGAAGAGGCTCTCGGCCAACTGCGGGCTCTAGATGCGGCAACTGGCAGCCATTGGGTCGATCGAATTTACGGCGACATCGCCCGAGAAATCGACTTGCGATCGTCCGATTGCATTTTCACTCATACTAACCAGCGTATCCCCGTGGGTTCAGTGATGTTTGGGCGCGATCGCAAAATTATTGTTAAAAGTGACATAGGGGATACATTTCTGACCCAAATTTGTTAATGTAGTGTGAATATCCCTGAATTCTTTTTAAAAGAGCGATCGGGGATAATATTTAACAAGTAATAATTCTCAGTCCCTAGATCTTAATTATACTAGGTTGCTGCTTGACGCAATTTCTGATGCAAGAGTTCAATTAATTAGAGTAAATGTCGAAGTGAATCTATGCTTACCGCAAGCCCTATTAATCGAGTAACGTCGCTGAGAGCAATCTAGTACAAATAAGATTTATTTCTAGCGACTAACGGTCGCTCGCATCGATCAGTATTAGACTGAGGCGGCGACAAATACCTCCGCTACTTTCAGCCCAATTAGCAATTAGCAACTACGCAATTACCGTGACTACTCAAATAGAAACTGAATCCGACCTCACCAATTCTTCTCTGGGGCAAATAGACCGCCAGATGATCGTGATTCTCGACTTCGGTTCGCAATATTCCGAACTGATTGCTCGACGCATTCGCGAAACTCAAGTATATTCAGAAGTTATTTCTTACCGCACTACGGCAGAACAGTTAAAAGCTATCAATCCTAAAGGAATTATTCTTTCAGGAGGCCCGAGTTCTGTATACGATGAAAGAGCTCCCCAATGCGACCCGGAAATTTGGAATCTGGGAATACCAGTGTTGGGCGTCTGCTACGGGATGCAGTTGATGGTAAAGCAACTCGGCGGGACTGTTGAGCGGGCTAAGTTGGCCGAATACGGCAAGGCATCGCTATTTATTGACGATCCGACGGATTTGCTCACAAATGTCGAAGAAGGCGCGACGATGTGGATGAGCCACGGAGACTCCTGTAGCGAGTTGCCGACTGGTTTTGAGATTCTCGCTCACACGAACAATACTCCGTCTGCTGTTGTTGCTCACCACGAGAAAAGTTTATACGGGGTGCAGTTTCATCCAGAAGTGGTTCACTCGATCGGCGGACAAGCTTTGATTCGCAATTTTGTTTACCATATTTGCGAGTGCGAACCGACTTGGACGACAGCTACTTTTGTTGAGGAAACTATTCGCGAAATTCGAGCCAGAGTGGGAGACCAACGAGTTTTGTTGGCTCTATCTGGCGGGGTTGATTCTTCAACATTGGCTTTTTTGCTGCACAAGGCGATCGGCGACCAACTTACGTGTATGTTTATCGACCAAGGGTTTATGCGGAAGTACGAACCGGAACGGTTGGTGAAATTGTTTCAAGATGAATTCCACATTCCGGTGCAGTACGTTCTAGCTCGCGATCGCTTTTTGGCTCAACTTGAAGGCGTTACCGATCCTGAAGTAAAACGCAAGCGGATCGGCCACGAATTTATCAGTGTATTTGAAGAAGAATCGAAGCGCCTCGGCCCCTTCGATTACCTCGCTCAAGGTACTCTTTACCCGGATGTAATTGAGTCGGCTGACACGAATGTAGATCCGAAAAGCGGCGAACGAGTTGCTGTTAAGATTAAAAGCCACCACAATGTGGGCGGATTACCTAAAGATTTGTGTTTTAAGCTGATCGAACCGCTACGAAAGTTGTTTAAGGATGAGGTGCGAAAAGTCGGTAGATCGATCGGGCTTCCCGAAGAAATCGTCAACCGACAACCTTTCCCGGGCCCGGGATTGGCGATTCGGATTACGGGAGAAGTTACCGCAGAGAGGCTGAATATTTTGCGGGATGCTGACTTCATCGTGCGCCAAGAAATCAACCGCCACGGATTGTACAACGAACTTTGGCAAGCTTTTGCAGTTTTGCTCCCGATTCGCAGTGTAGGCGTTATGGGCGATCAGCGCACCTATGCTTACCCAATTGTTCTGAGATTTATCAAAAGCGAAGATGGGATGACGGCTGACTGGGCGCGGGTTCCATACGATTTGTTGGAATTGATCTCGAACCGGATTGTGAATGAGGTTAAGGGCGTTAACCGGGTGGTTTACGATATTACTTCTAAGCCACCTGGTACGATCGAGTGGGAATGATTGCTAGCTAGGGCGATCGAGTAAATCAGACGTAGGATGGAAATCGCGCCTACACAGACAAAACCCGCACTTTGTTTGTCTAAGGAACGAAAATTTAATAACTTACACAAAGAAAGTGGGATGGGCGTCCCGCCCGTCTTTTCTGGACGGGCGGGACGCCCATCCCACAATAATTAAAATTGTAAGTTATTTAATTCTCATTCCTAAGCGCGGTTTCAACCGCCGTCTGATATGTTCGCGTCAGCATCTAACATCAATTCGCACTGTTTAAATACGTAATTAACAGCCGCAAAAAGTCGATCGAGTTCTTGAATGGTGTAAAAAGTGCGGTTGCGAGTAAAGATATTAGCTTCTAATTTTCCAAACTGCCACCTGTCTCCGTTAGAAGCAATTCCAAATAGAGTTTGTGCGGGATTTTCATTCATTTTTTGAGCGGCAATCATTTCGGCGATGCACTGTCCCCAGCCAGCTTCAAAGTTATCTTGTTTCGCTTCAATCAAGACGAAATAAGGGCGATCGAAAACAATATTTCCTAAGGGAGATTTCTTAGCTAAGATATACTCTGGAAATCCGGTTAAATTTTGATCGTATATTAGAGCTTTATGACTCCATAAAATCAGCTTTTGTCGGTAGCACTTCCAAACTTCTTTGAGAAGTGGATAAATCAGATTTTCGCAGATAGCAAATTCCGAACAGTCGGCGGCACCTTCTTCCATGACTATTTCTAAGTCTTCTCGAAAGTAGTCAGGAATATTGAATTCGGTTTCAACTATAAAGTTGGACTGAGTGTAGGTAATTTGAAATTCTTTGAGGACAGCATCAATAGTTTTGTAAGCACTGAAGGGCATAGTTATTTCCTGTGAAAACTATTAAAATTTGGTCAACAACGGTTGTATTTTCATCGTCACAAAACCTAATCTCGAAGTTGGTTAATTCATTAGACATCAATATAACAAAGTTAACCCACAACCAGAAGCTCATTCAGCTTATTTTTTAAGTCGGGAGATGCCATTAATGGATTATAGACTTCCCCCTCGTAGGGTTGCCAAACATAACTAGAACTAAATGGTCGAAAAACTGGTAAGGTTTCTCGCCCCTGAATAAGTTCTTTTGCTAAAACTAATCCGGGAAGAGATAAGTTTGACAAATCCTCAATCAATTCACTGTAAGTTCTAAATTCATCAACTTCAACACCAACCAAAGCATAGCGAAACGATGGAGCAAACCGTAGAGTGTGATACAGTAAAATCCCTAACTCTGTCATTATATAAGCACTTTCAGGGCTATCTATTCCCACTTGACTAATATTATTTGGATAAACTCGACACCACCAGTTTTGATCGATATCTTGAAAAGTGTCTGTGCGACACAGGCATTGGCGATCGTTTGAGAGTAGCCATTCTATTTTCTCAAAGTGTTGAGCAAATTTATTAACATTGCTTTCATCTGAGCCACATTCTGCCGATAAACTGAATATCCATGCCATTGTTATAGACTCCTATGATATATGAGATTAATCAACTCTTTCCCAATCATTTTGGGTGTTTGCCAATGCGGCCTCGTACATTTCCAGAGACATTGTAGCTCTTGGCAAGATGCTAACGTGCGTCGGGCTATCTTGGACAGCCTGCAAATCTCCAATAATTTTTATGTCATCAATTTGCCATAGAGAGTCTTTTCCAGTCCCACCAAATTTTGTAGGTCTGCGAAATGCTGGTAAACTTTCAATTGAAATGGAAACCGACATTCCCTTTGTATTCCTGACAGCAACAGCAACCAACTCTCCTCGAAACTCACGTTCTAACTCTGCTAACAAATAGCCTTGCTCATTCAGATAACCTGTGGGCATTTGCTCAATATCTATGTCAATACCAGGTCTTACCCCTAGTAATCTAGCACTGCGACCTATTTTCGGCTTACCATTTTGCTCTGCCATGCCACGATAGTAAAGTTTATTCATTTTCCCATAGCAGCCGGCTGCTTGCGGTTTTGCACTTCCAGATAAATCAACAAAGCATTAACATCAGCCGGATTCACCCCGCCAATTCTCGCTGCTTGGCCAATAGTCAAGGGTCTAATTTTAGTCAACTTCTCCCGCGACTCCTTCGAGAGAGTTGTAATTGCCATATAATCCAAATCCGCAGGTAATTGGCGGCGTTCGTGTTTGGCAATGTCATCGATTTGATTTTGCTGTCTTTGCAAATAACCGGAGTATTTGAGTTCGATTTCTGCACCATCTTTCTCAGCTAATTTTAGACTAGAATTGCCTAAATTGTAGCGTTCTAAATCGACGTAGTGAAAACCGGGACGGCGCAGCAAATCAGCCAGAGTTATTGAACCTTTAATCACTTGTTGAGTGTCAGCAAAAATTGCTTTGCCAACCTCTTCGTGTTCTTTGACGCGAGTTGAGTACAAACGGGCTTTTTCCGCGACAATATTAGCTTGTTTGCGATCGAATAACTCCCAGCGCCGATCGCCAATTAAGCCAATTTCCCGTCCAAGCGGGGTCAAGCGTTGGTCGGCGTTGTCCGATCGCAACAACAGCCGATATTCCGATCGCGAAGTCAACATCCGGTAAGGTTCCCGCAAATCCTTCGTACACAAATCGTCAATCAAAGTGCCGATATAACTTTGCTCGCGGGCAAACACAATCATCTCCTGATTCTTCGCAAACCTAGCCGCATTAATACCTGCGACAATCCCCTGTGCAGCCGCCTCCTCATATCCCGTCGTACCGTTCACCTGTCCCGCGCAAAACAGCCCTTCAATCTTCTTAGTCATCAGAGTCGGAAAGCACTGAGTTGCAGGCAAATAATCGTACTCCACAGCATAAGCAGGGCGCATCATCTCGCACTTTTCCAAACCTGGAAGAGTCCGCAGCATTTGCAATTGCAAACTTTCCGGCAAACCAGTCGAAAATCCTTGGATATAAAGTTCAGGAATATCCCTACCTTCCGGTTCAATAAAAATCTGGTGGCTTTCCTTATCTGCAAAGCGCACGATTTTATCTTCAATACTCGGACAGTAGCGCGGGCCTTTCGCATCAACCCAGCCGCCGTAAACTGGAGAAAGGTGCAAGTTGTCTCTAATTAACTGGTGAGTTTCGGGCGTGGTTCGAGTTAAATAGCAGGGCATTTGTTCGCGTTCCACCCAGACTTCTGGATCGAAACTAAACCAGCGAACATCTGCATCTCCCGGCTGCGGTTCCAGGTTTGTGTAATCGAGAGTGCGTTTGTCAACTCTTGCCGGAGTTCCTGTTTTTAACCGTCCGGTTTCAAAGCCCAAACGGTTGAGAGTTTCTGTCAAACCTACGGCTGCAAATTCTCCGGCACGTCCGGCCGGCATCGACTTGTTGCCAACCCAAATTGTGCCACCTAAAAAAGTTCCTGTGGTGAGAATTACGGCTTTGCATCCAAAGCCGACGCCGAAGTAGGTTTCAACGCCGATGACTTCTTCATTTTTGCCCAAAACTAAGTCTGTAACCATCGCTTCGCGGACGGTCAAATTCTCTTGATTTTCGACAATATTATTCATGACAGCGGCGTATTCCCGCTTGTCTGTCTGGGCTCTCAGCGCCCAAACTGCGGGGCCTCTCGAAGCGTTGAGGACGCGCTTTTGTAGATAAGTGCGATCGGCCATTTTGCCGATTTCTCCACCTAGGGCATCGACTTCGTTGGTAAGTTGAGTTTTAGCGGGGCCGCCGACGGCTGGGTTGCAGGGTTGCCACGCAATTTTGTCGAGGTTGAGGGTGAGTAAAAGCGTGCGGCATCCGAGGCGAGATGTGGCGAGGGCGGCTTCGCAGCCGGAGTGTCCGCCACCTACTACGATGATGTCGAAACTGTCTTGGAATTGTACGGAGGTTTGTGCGGTCATGGTCTGCATTTGAGCGGCAAGGACTCGTACTTTATTTTAGCAGTAATTTGGATAATTAGGTAAGTATAAAAAGACCATAATATTTGGCAAATAATTGGTGAACGGGCGACAATTCCACCGACAAAAAACAAATCAAAAAAATATTTTTTTGTGGAACAGGCATCTTGCCTGTTCCGCAGCCGGGGATAATTTCACCCCAGAATAAATCAAAAAAATCCTTTTTTTGTGGAACGGGCATCTTGCCAGTTCCGAAGCGGGCTCCACTCAGCGCATCACTTTGAATAGAAATATCATTCATTGTACTCCCATTCCAGTGTATCGGGCGTGCGATCGCCCGATCGCCCTGCACGCGCGATCGCCCCAGTTACACTCTGTAGTCCCATTTAAAATCAGTACCAAAAATTAACATAACTTTACGATAGCTTCCCAACCTCGATCGCATTACTTGCCAAGTCAATCTAAAATCCCAAATCTAAAATCTAAAATCGATCGACTCGCCCTACATTAGTAGCACCCAAGTAATGTATCATTGTCACCAAACCTTAAGCAACAAAAATTTCCGTGTTAGAAGCCTTCGTATTTGCCACAGTATTGTGCGGATTTTTTGGTATCATCCTTAAAAAGAACCTGGTGATGAAGATCGTCTCTATGGACGTAATGAGCACCGGTGTAATTGCCTATTATGTCGTGGTTGCATCCCTCAATGGCTTGTTCACGCCAATTATGGGAGATGTCAAAAATAGAGCTTTCGCCGATCCAGTCCCCCAGGGAATCATCTTAACTGCGATCGTCATCGGCTTTTCGATTCAAGCCCTGATGCTGGTAGGTGTGATGAAGCTAGCACGGGATAATCCCACATTGGAAACCAGCGAGATCGAGAAAAATAACACGCCGTAAACCCATCCATGAATATTATTACGATCGCTTGGCTGACCATACCATTTTTTATCGGGTTCGTCATTTATCTACTTCCCAAGCTTGACAAATATCTCGCATTAGCAGTCACCTTTGTTTCAGCAGGCTACGCACTACAACTATTTCTCGAAAAGTCGCCCCTCCAACTAAAATTACTAGATAATTTCGGCGTTCAAGTAGTTGCCGATCAGTTGGGCGCCTACTTTATCTTGACAAATGCCCTAGTAACTGCTGCGGTGATTTTTTACTGTTGGCACAGTGGTAAATCAGCCTTCTTTTACTCCCAGATGATTATTCTGCATGGCAGTATAAATGCTACCTTTATCTGTGCAGATTTTGTCAGTTTATACGTCGCCCTAGAAGTCAGCGGGATTGCAGCTTTTCTGTTAATTGCCTATCCTCGCACCGATCGCTCTTTATGGGTAGCCCTGCGCTATCTGTTTATCAGCAACACCGCCATGCTATTTTACCTCGTGGGCGCGGTGCTAGTCTATCAAAAACATAATTCCTTTGTTTTTGACGGTTTAAAAGGTGCGCCACCAGAAGCTTTAGCCCTAATTTTTCTGGGATTATTGCTCAAAGGCGGGATTTTTGTATCGGGATTCTGGCTGCCACTAACTCACTCAGAATCAGAAACCCCAGTTTCAGCATTACTCTCAGGAATAGTCATCAAAGCTAGTATCTTACCTTTGTTGCGCTGTGCTTTGGTTTCCGACGATCTCGGTACTATCGTCAGAATATTTGGCGTGGCGACAGCTTTAATGGGAGTATCCTATGCCATCTTTGAAAAAGATACAAAACGGATGCTAGCGTTCAGCACAATTGCCCAGTTAGGCTTTATTCTAGCAGCACCGGAAGTCGGTGGTTTTTATGCGCTGACTCACGGTTTAGTTAAATCAAGCCTCTTCTTAATTGCCGGTTCCTTACCAAGTCGCAACTTCAAAGAACTGCAATCTAAGGCGATCGATCCAAAAATTTGGATAGCCTTAGTAATCGCCAGTCTCTCCATTTCCGGCTTTCCTTTGTTGGCAGGATTTGGGGCAAAAGTGTTGACCTTGAAAAGTGTAGCACCTTGGCAGGCGATCCCTATGAATATTGCGGCCGTAGGTACAGCTATAACCTTCGCCAAATTAATCTTTATCCCGCGCGGCGAGAAACAAGAAGTCAAGCCGGGTTTGTGGCCAGCAGTCATCCTCTTAATTGGCGGGCTAATTATCGCAAATGTGGTGTACTTAGATGCTTATAGCATTGAAAGTATCATCAAAGCAGTGGGGACGATCGCGATCGGGTGGCTGATTTATGTTTTAATTATTAAACGGTTAGCGATCGCCCTGCCGCGTGCAGCCGAGCAATTCGATCATCTGGTAGGTGTGATGACTCTAACCTTGATCGTACTGTTTTGGATGGCATTAGCGACAGGAACCCACACTTAAATAATCCAAATTGCGATCGGATGCACCTCAGTTTGGTAAATATGTGTGTAGGGGCGAAGCATGACCGCAGTAAATATGAGATTATCAGTAATAGCTTATATGCGGTCATGCTTCGCTCTCTTCAAAAACCAGATGCAGCCTTGCGATCGCTCGCAATAAGAGTATGCAAGAGATATCTAGTAAAATTAGAAAGTATCTTGTAATTATCTGCGTTTATCTCCGTTAATCTGCATGACATCTGCGGTTGTTGCACATCAAAGATTTATGCAAAAAGTCTAAGAAGGAAAAAAGATGATTGGAAGTTTGATATTACGATTGACAATTTGGTTTTTGCTTACCGCCGATTTCACCGTGCCAAATATCATCATTGGTATAGCGATCGCATTTCTCCTACCCCGCGGCAATACATCCCCGGAAAGGATCAAGGAATGGCTAAGTATGCTCAAAAAAATCCTGATTGCGATTCCGGTAGCATACATTGAGGCCTTTGAAATTATCATTCGTCCCCATAACGGAGAAGACATGATTTTGGAACGGGCAAAAATGAAAAGATCGCCGATCATGATATTTTTGGATGTATTCCTAATCACGTTTACGCCCAAAACAATTGTGGTGAGACACAACCAAGAAGGCTGCTACGAAGTTCACCGGGTTTTCCCGATTAAAAAACCATGAATTTGCTCTTAATTGCGATGATTGCAGCCATGCTCATCCCCATGTACGAGGCATTGACGGATGATGATATTTGGCAGAAAATGTTAGCCTTGGGCAGTATTTCCACCAAGGCAGGAATTATGACTTTGTTCATCTCTGTCTTGCGGGACGATTGGATGATTGGCGCTGTAGGGGCGATAATCCTGACTGTGGGAAATGCGGGATTAATGCTGTTAGCACACATAATAAAACGAATGGATGATTTATGATTGATGTGGTGAGTTATGTATTTTTTGGTGTAGGAATATTCTTCTGGTTTTGGGGAACTTCTCACCTAGTCGGCAAGCGATCGGTATTATTTAAGTTACACAGTCTTTCGGTTGCCGATACCTTGGGTTCGATCCTAATCGTTGTCGGGCTGCTGATCAAAATACCTAGTAGATGGCCGCTGCTAACTTTAGCAATTATTTCCTTGGCAATCTGGAATACAATGCTGGGATATGTGTTTGCACACTGTTCGAGTGAAGAGGCAGAAAATCAGAAGGAGTTTCCAACAGAGACATTATGAATGATGATAGCTATATCTATATCTTAACTGCGCTGTTGCCCTTGGCTGCTTGTATGGTAGTAGTTCAGGCTAATCCCTACCATGCCCTAGTCATTCGCGGCATATTAGGTGCGATCGCAGCATTGATCTATTCAGTGTTTGGGGCGGCGGATGTGGCTTTGACGGAAGCCTTGATGGGTACGATGTTGGCAATAACTCTGTATGCGGTGGCGGTGCGATCGTCCTTGGTGATGCGTTTGGGCGTGTTGGAAGAGGAGAAAGTCGAGTCGGATGGTGATGTTTTGAAGGTAGAGTTGACAGTAGAAAGTCCCCGCGATTTTAACTCATTGATGAAGGATTTTCGGCGGATTTTTAGCAAGTATTATCTCCGCATTGAGGTAGTACCTTTCACCAGTCTGGAGGGTTTACATCGCGCCTTGATGGAGAAAGAAATTCATGCAAGTTGTGTACCTGTGCTAGATGGTAATCCAGAAGCCAAACATTATCAAACAGTGACTAGAATTCAACGGCTTTATGACATCATGCAGGTCGAAATTTCATCAGTAAATACCAGTCTGGCTTACAAAAATGCTACGGATTTAGCGGAGGATTATCAATGAAATGGGTTTACATTGCGGCGGGGATAGTGCTTTACATTAAAATGCTATTTTTTGCCAATCCAACATCAGGTTTATCAGGTTTGGCGATCGTAGAATTGATTGTCAAAGATAGCGGAATTCCCAATGCAGTATCGGCGATTATTTTCCGCAATCGCCTTTATGACACGATTTTTGAAGTAGTGGTATTTACGATCGCCATTATGGGCGCTAATTTTCTGTTAGCCACGGAAAGACCATCCTGCACAATTTATCAGTTTACCGATCAACCTTCAATTGTGTTAGCCCGTTTGGGAGCGACTATTGCGGCTTTGGTGAGTATTGAATTGTCATTGCGGGGACATTTGACTCCGGGAGGCGGTTTTGCGGCGGGTGTCGCGGGGGGAACTGCGATCGGTTTGGTGGCGATTACTTCGTCATCCGAGTGGATGCAGCGGATTTATGAGCGATCGCACGCGGCGACTTGGGAGAAGATTTCGGTATTGGTTTTTGTGGTGTTGTCTGCGATTACTTTGTGTGGGTACGAGTTGCCGCATGGAGAGTTTGGGGCTTTGGTGAGTGGTGGTGTGGTGCCTTTGCTGAATATTTTGGTGGCTGCAAAGGTTGCTTTGGGATCGTGGGCGGTGGTGTTGATTTTTATTCGGTATCGCGGGTTGTTGTGATGGATTTCTAGGATGTTTTGGGGGGAAACAGTGGTTCTATTTTTGGGCTGCTGTTGTTCTGTTGTTATGGGCGATCGCACTTTGAAAAGACTGAGCTACTGTTACAGGGTAGCGGTTGTGCGATCGATTTGTGCCCAAAGGGCGATCGGTATACTGACATCCAGTAAATCATTTGCAATTTTTATGTCTATTTGGTATAATCCGGTATCTGAATAAAGTCGTAATTAACAAAATCATTACCAACATGGAATTATCTGTACTAGCTTTACAAGCAGCAAATATTGTACTTTGGCTAAGTGATAAGGTTTCCGGCGGGGCTTTGGAGAAGGCTGGAGCAAATGTTCTAGATTTCTTAGAAAAACGATTTCAAGACAAACTCCAGATCGAGGGTTCTGAACCAAAACTTTTAGAAGCTGCGATTCTAAGTGAAGCCGAGTGTGACAAGAAGTTTCAACAAGATCTCGAAAGACTGGTAACTCAGTATCAACAGATACAAAGTACCTCCCATGTGTCTCAGAATAATGAATCAGGCGTAAACGTTAATGTTGACAATAATCCCGGAACAGTAATTGGGCAACAAATAGGAAACCAATTTTTTCGTTGACAAGCTTTTTCTTGACCTTCAAAACTTAGACTTAGAGCCAAATAAGAACTTTTTTAGAAGGCTTTTAAACTACATTAAAGTAGTTTCATTTTTGATATGTACTATATTGTTTTGGTTATTGTTTGGTTGGTTGGCTGACTACTCTTTTCCCTTTGGTCAAGCTCTAGATTTAATGCTTGCTTGTTTCAAAGGTACTATTTCAGCAAGGGTTAATACACTACAACAGCAATTCCAAAGAACAGATGTAGTTCCCCAGCTTGACAACAAGCAACAAGTTCCAAAACTGAATAACTTAGAGTCTCAAGCATGGTTATATGAGGGTATCTTAGAACGTCTTGGTGCAGATCCTTTTGCAAATCATGAAAGAATTGCAAGAACACTTGAGGCATTGGAATATAAAAGAAGTGAACTTCTACAAGAACTAGAGCCTCGAAGACCTCGAAACTATCAGATACTAACGGGAATACAAGATGCTGCTCGTGTTCTTTTAGCTAGTCAGGCTGAAAAAGATTATGAGCAGCTTCAGAAAATTGTAAGTAATCTGGTTCTTTTTACGAGAAGCAGGCAACCGTCGCCAATCATTCTTTCAGAAGCAATCACCAAATTAGCTGCGGAGATAGGACAAAATGCTAATCAAATTAGCCCTTATCGTCTTCGTCTTGCTTATAAAATAGAGGAATTAATCAAGGTTTTATCAGCGAAGCTAGTTTTAGGTGATGATGTATATATAGCTGATGGTAACGATCGAGCAATTATTAAGGAGTTGCAATCTCGGATCGCTCTTTTATCCAAAGAGTTTAACAATTTACTTAGAGCCAAAAAAGAAAATACAAATGAGATAAACGGACGTATAACAGAGATTTATAATCTTACAAAAAATATTTCTGATTTGTATAGAGAAATATCAAACCGTGATGCTGATATAGCTGATTTGAAAAAAAATATTCAAAATCTAACGGAATCTGTCCAAGAAAAGCAGGCTAATATAAACAGCCTGCAAAATTCCATATCCGAATTGCAAAGAGATATTGAAGATGCCATTATTACACCAGAAGAATATGAAAAAATAGATAATAAAACTGATTATGTATTTGTTAAAGCACATGACAGAAATGGTTCGCAGGTCAAAGCACATTATAGAAAACGACCCAATAAATAAACACCCATTCCCCCAATTACCGCCCTTTTTTCGCAGCAAGCTCAGCTCGCTCGACGACATTCATCATGTGTCTGCACCCGTCACTCCATTTCGTTAAGAAGATCGATCGCCCAGGTTAAAATTAAAGAGCAATCGTTGAAATGAGATAAAACGACGATAGCCCGACAACCCCGCTACAGCAAACAAGAATTTGCTGTAGCGGGCGATCGGATTTATCAATCTCAAGTCCTGCCTCAAGTCGATACAGCTGATCGCGGTAAAATAGTGGCGATCGACATTGAGACAGCAGCTTTGGCGCGATCGCACTTTACCCAACAAATCTCTCCACATCCGCCACCTCCCCAGACAGCACCTGAACCACTTCCTCTACCCCTCGCTATCTCGCCAACGTAACCATCGCCACGTCCGATCGCAGATAGCTAACTTCCTATAGGGCTAATTCTACTTCCATTAGGTCGATCGAGTAATGTCTGCGATCGTTCGGTTCCAGACGATAGAGATTGCTTTATGCGCTCACGATTATGCTATGCTGACCCAGGGCGATCGAGGAACACTTTTTTATAGTATTTTGCCTGGTGGCGCTCCAGAAAAGCTTGATTCTATGACAACTTTGTCTAAGCGATTCTATCGATTGTTGACATAAGCAGTTGATGTTTCACGGCCCGCACACGTCTCAGATTCACAATAAAACATTTCCACTCTTAGTGTTACAAAATAAAAGCCTAAAAACCCCGTGACTTTTGTCCGGGGATGTGAGGCAATTGCAAGCTGAAATCTGCCTTCAATCTTTTTCATTTAATAGATTTAAGCGACTTGCACCCAGATGAAAGTATGTTAAATTTCGGACTTCTGTGCTTGCGCTTCCGGGACTTTAACTTCTGCATCCGGTAGATTGACAGCAACTTCTGCGGATTCTGCAAGAGATTCTACAGTTTCTAATGCCTCGGGAGTGCGCTTAGAAAATCCCCAGACAAACATTAAGGCGATAGAAGAAACTACCAGCCACTGGGGAGGTACTAAACTCTCATTAATTACTTTCACCAGCAATCGCATTCCCACGAAACCGACTGTAATGTAGCCAGCATCTTCAAGGTGTACGAACTCATCGAGCCAGCGGATGAACAAGCCTGCCATAAATCGCAGGGTTATGATGCCAATTGTCGCGCCAGTCAACACCAGCCAAGTTTGGTCAGAAATCGCGATCGCAGTTGTAACGCTATCCAAAGAAAAAGCTAAATCCGTCAGAGCAATTACTGGAATTGCTTTCCACAGAGACGCAAATCTGGGGCCGTGATGTTCTCCATCAGAGTCAGCCTCTGACGCAAAGTGCTGGAAAACTAGCCACAGCAGATACAGGGCTCCCAGCAGTTCAAACTGCCAGAACTGGATCACCCAAGTCGCCGTTAAAATTAGTGCTATTCGCAGTACAAAAGCAATTATCAAACCGATGTTGAGAGCTTGTTGCTGTAGCTTGGGTTCTTCTAAACCTTTGGAAATAGATGCCAGGGCGATCGCGTTGTCAGCCGAAAGCACCGCCTCCAAAGCTACCAAAACCAACAATAATAAAAAGGTGTCAACTCCCAAATTGGGTGAAGCCTCGAGAAATTGATCTAGCATTAATTATTTTGTACACCTAACGATTTGCAAGGGTCGAGCTGCTATACAAATCCTAGACAAGTCTAGACATTTGCTTCTTACTTCATCGGGAGCATGGGAGCGGTTATCCCTCGGTAAGCTTTCACGTTTTAGCCAAGCGCGATAAATTAATTGCTGCGTTCAAATCTCTGTCCATCGAATGACCGCAACTTCCACAGTTGTAAGTCCTTTCTGCCCGTGGCATATCTTGAATATGTCCGCAGTTTGAACAAGTCTTGCTCGAAGGAAACCAGCGGTCAGCAATGATTATTTCACAGCCAAACTTTTTAGCTTTGTATTCCAGTTGACGTTTGAATTCATAGAATCTACAATCAGCGATGACTTGAGCTAGTTTGTGATTGGCTAGCATCCCCGAAACATTTAAATCTTCTACTACTATCGTTGCGTGGTTTTTGCCTAAGTAAGTAGTGATTTGATGAAGAGTATTTTTTCTGAGGTTTGCTATTTTTGCATGATGCTTCGCTAGTTTTTGTTTAGCCTTAAATCTATTGCTAGAGCCTTTCGTCTTTCTCGATAACTCCTTTGACAGCCTACGCAACTTATTGAGATGCGTTTTGTAATGCTTTGGGTTAGGAAAAACAACACCCGTTGAAAGTGTTGCTAACTCTTTAACTCCCAAGTCAACACCCACCGCATCGTGTTGCTTTACAGTTGGTTCATGCTCCTGTTCGTAAGCAAAAGCAATAAACCAACTGTCGGCAGTTCGAGATATTGTAATTGACTTGCAGGTGGTGTGAGGCAATCCGACCTGGGTTTTTACCCAACCGATGGTTGGTAGGTTTATGGACGTACCATCTACCGGGATTGGTTTGCCACCTGCATCTATCGTGAAGGAATCATGATGACCCTTCTTCTTAAATTTGGGATATTCACCTTTTTTGGAGAAGAACCGAGTGAAAGCATCCCCTAGATTGTCAAAAGCATATTGAGTGATCTTCTGGCAAATTCCCGCTTCTTTAATCCATGTAAACTCAGGTTTTACATGATTGTTAAAGAATTTCTTGAGCAGGTATTTGTTGGGCTTCAATCCATCTTTGTAAAGATTACTCCAAGTAGCCAATCCCCAGTTATAAGTAAACCTCGCTATTCCAGCGTGCTTGCTCATGACT